>CALXGD010000199.1 GCA_944387745.1 uncultured Oscillospiraceae bacterium | reverse complement strand
GTACCAGGCGGGGAGCCTCTTTGGGGAGGCCTCCTTCTTCGACCAGCTGCCCCGGGTGTCCTCGGCGGTGGCCCTCACCCCCTGCGAGCTGGTGCCCATGGACCGGGGGGTGGTCACTCAGGCGGTGGCCCGGGACCCGGAGCTGGCCATGGCCATGCTGCGCTACCTGGCCCGGACGGTGCGGCTCCTGTCGGAGCAGCTGGACGACATGGCCTTCCGCCCCGTCCCCTGGCGCCTGGCCCGGTTTCTGCTGTCCCAGGCCGACGGCGAAGGGGCGGTGCGCTCCACCCAGGAGGAGATGGCCGCCTCCATCTCCGCCAGCCGGGTGACCGTGAGCCGCGCCCTCAACACCTTTGCCCGCAGGGGCTGGGTGGAGCTGCGCTACCGGGAGGTGCGCCTGCTCCGGCCGGAGGCGCTGCGGTCCCTGCCGCGGACGTAGAGCGGTCTCTCTCCCGGCGCCTGCCGCCCGGAGGGGATTTCCCTTGACTTTTTTGGAATTTCAGCCATAATAAAAACCGATTTTCCGTTCTGATTTTCCCGCCGTCCGTGTGCTTCCCCTCCAGGGCGAGGCGAGGCACAGAGGGCCCGAAACTCTATTTTATCAAGATTAGGAGCGATTTTACCATGCAGGAACACAGCACCGCTTTCTCCTGGCCCGCCGTTCCCGGCCCCTGGCGGAGCATCTCCCGCCAATTCTGGCTGGCCTTTCTGGCCGCCTGCCTCATCGGAACCATCACCCACCTCTACATGTTCACCAATCTGCTGCTCAACCACGACAGCGCCACTCAGATCTATACCTCCAATGACGTGCTCAGCAGCGGCAGGTGGGCTCTGGAGTATCTGTCCCTCTTTAGCGCCTATCTCCAGATGCCGGTGGTGATCGGACTCATCTCCATTCTGGCCCTGGCCGTCACCGCCGGTCTGACGGTGCGGGTGATGGAGCTGACCCATCCAGCGCACATTGTCTTAGCCTCCGCCCTGCTGGTGACGTTCCCCTCCATCGCCGCTATCTTCGGATATCTGTTTACCGCCGACGCCTACTTCCTCTGTCTGATGTTCAATGCTCTGGCGGTCTACTGTACCAAAAACTACCGGTTCGGCTGGGCCGCCGCCCTCCCCCTGCTCACTGTGGCCTGCGGCGGCTATCAGGCCTTTATCTGCTGTGCCATTGGACTGCTTCTCTTTGACTGCATCCTCCGCCTGTTAAAGGACGAGCCCCTGGCCGCCGTCCTCCGCCGGGGCGTGGGATATATCCTCCTGTGCGGGGCAGCGCTGATCCTCTACTATCTGATTCTGAACCTCATTCTGGCCGCCACCGGCACAGAGCTGGTGGACTACCAGGGGCTGAGCGGCATGTCTCTGGAGAATGTGGGCCGCTTTTTGAAGCAGATCCCCTTCGCCTTCCTGTTCTTCGGCAAGAATGTCCTGGCCCCGGACTATCTGGGCCGGGTATCCCAGGCGGTCCAGACCATCTACCTGGTATTTGCCGGAGTGATGGCCGTCTGGCTGGCGGTAAAAAAGCAGCTCTTCCGGGATCTGCCCCGGCTGCTGCTCCTCCTGGCAGGACTGCTGCTGCTGCCGCTGGCCCTGAACTTCGTCTCTATTCTGGCCCTGGGGGCGGAGGTCCACGCCCTGATGATCTACTCCTTTGTGCTGATCTTCCTGATGGTCCTCAAGTGCGCTGAGCTGGTGATGGAGGAGGAGGTCCGCGCGCAAAAAACAAAGCGCTGGACGGCAGTCTTTTTTCTCAACCTGCTGCTGTGCTTCGGGGTGGTGTGGGGCAACTTCTGCACCTGCAACGCCGCCTACCTCCGGCTCCAGGTGCGGTATGAGAACTCCTTCGCCGCCGCCAACCGCATCGCGGAGCGCATCGAGTCCCTGGAGGGCTATACTCCCGGTATGCCGGTGGCCCTCATCGGCTATCTCCCCTACGGCACTTACGGCCAGTATCTCTCCGGCGTCTCCCAGGCGGAGGCCCTGATTGGAACGGGAGACGAGCCGCTGCTGTGCTACTACTCCCTCCCCTACTTCCTAGAGACCTACATCGGCCTGCGCCTGCCGGCGATGACCGACGCCCAGTGGGCCTCCTCCCACGAGGCCGCCGTCCTGGACCCCATGCCCATTTTCCCGGCGGACGGCTCGGTGATTCTCCACGACGGGGTAGTCATTGTCAAGCTGTCCCAGACCTACTGAGTGTCCTATTTTTCACCCACAGAGTCCGAAGAACTGAGAACAGACCAAACGGGGCGGCCATCGGCCGCCCCGTTTCCTCTCACAGAATGATGCAGATAAGTCCCCCGGAGCCCTCGTTGATGATCCGCTGCAGGGTCTCCCGCAGCTTCTCCCGGGCGTCCTCGGGCATCCGCTTCACCTTGGCATTCAGGTCCTCCCCCACCAGCTCGTGGAAGGATTTGCCGAAGATGTTGGACTGCCAGATCTTGGCCGTGTCCCCCTCGAACTCCTGGAGGAGGTAGTGGATCATCTCCTCGCTCTGCTTCTCGCTGCCCACAATGGGGGACACCTCCGTCTCTATGTCCGCCCGGATCATGTGGATGGAGGGGGCGCTGGCCTTCAGGCGGACCCCGTATCTCCCCCCCTGCTTGACGATCTCCGGCTCCTCCAGCACCAGGGAGTCGATGGAGGGCACCACAATGCCGTAACCGGTCTCCTCCACCTCCTGCAGGGCGTCGGCCACCTTGTCGTACTTGGCCTTCACCTGGGCGAGCTGGGTGAGCAGAGCCAGCAGGTCCCCGTCGTCCCCGATCTGGAAGCCAGACTGCTGGGACAGGGTGTCGTAGAACAGGGCCCTTGGCAGCTCCAACACGGCGCAGGCCAGCCCGGTGCCCAGGTCGATGGCAGTCACCCGGGCGTCGCTCACCTGCTCGCACTCCCGCATGGAGCCCACCGCTCCATCCACGTCCCGGATGCGGCGCAGCTTCTCCGCCCCCTGGCGGATGGTCTCGTACAGGGCGGCCTTGATGGGGTGCTCCTGGGGCAGAGCGTCCACCCACGGGGGCAGAAACAGGTCCAGCTCCTTCAGGGGGAACTCGTAGAGCACCTGCTTCAAAATACCGCTTATGTCTTCCTCTCCCAGCTCCAGGCAGTTGCAGGCGATGCAGGTCACCTGGTAGCGCTGGGCGATGTCGGCGCGGATGGCCCTGGCCCGGTCGGAATTGGGGAAGGCGGAGTTCAGAAGCACCTGGAAGGGCTTGCCCAGCTCCTTGAGCTCGGAGACCACTCGCTCTTCCGCCTCCAGGTAGTCCTC
>CALXGD010000198.1 GCA_944387745.1 uncultured Oscillospiraceae bacterium | reverse complement strand
AAATTCCCCGCTGATCTCCCTTTCCTGTCCCCAGGCCAGGGCCTCCTCCGCCCACTGGGGCCAGGCGATAGCGGCCGGAGCCGCCAGGGCGGGGGGAATGAGAAGTGCCGTACACAGCAGCAGCGCGCATAGTTTACGCATTTGGATCACCTCATCTGTCATGTTAGCAGTCCATTCTGCTTTTTTGAACGTCCCAATCCTTTCGTGTGTTCCCACCTCTATAGAGAGCGGGAACACCAAGGGAAAATCTGACCTTGGGAACACAAATTAGAATTGGGAATTCTTAAAAAGTTCATACTCAAAATATTGACTACCTGGTCTACTTGTAATGCTCTACCACAAAATAGACCTTGTAGTCAATAATTTTGAGGTGAGCTTATGCGGCGGGAAGAAAAAATCAGCAGACCCGGCGGCGCATCCTGGACAGCGTGTTGACGGAGTCCTCGGAGCGCGGCTACGGGGCCAGCTCCATCAACACCATCTGCTCTGCGCAGGATATTTCCAAGGGGATCGTATACCACTACTTTGAGACAAAGGACGGCCTGTTCCTGGCCTGTGTGGAGGAGTGTTTTCAAAAGCTGACCGACTATATCAAAGCTAACCTGATCCTGGAGGGGCGAAGCTCTGAAACACAGCTGAGGGAGTATTTTGTGGTCCGCAGCGCGTTTTTCAAAGCCGTCCCCGTTTACCAGCGCATTTTCTGTGAGGCTGTCATTACTCCGCCCAGCCCTCTGCAGGCGGAGATCCAGGCCAGAAAGGAGCCCTTTGACGCTCTCAATCTCCGCATCCTGGAGGCGATCCTGGACCCGATTCCCCTGCGGCCTGGGATCACCAGAGCGGAGGTCATCGAGACCTTTCAGATGTTCCAGGATTTCATCAATATTCGCTGCCAGATGACGGACACGGTTGGCCATGGATTTGAGGCCAGAGAGGAGAGCCGCCAAAAGGCATTGGATATCCTACTCTATGGCGTAGTCGAGAGAAAAGGAGCGTCAGATGGCTAAATAAAGAGTTGCAAACACAGTCTGTCCTGAGGACATGCCCCCTGCCAAGGCCATTGTAAAGCTGGCGGTCCCGGCCACTCTGGCCTTGCTGCAAAGGCGGTCTACAATCTGGTGGACACCGCCTACATCGGGATGCTGGGCTCTGATATCGCCCTGACAGCGGTGGGCATTCCACCAATCCCATATTCAAAGACGAGCACAGGCGGAGGAGTGGGCCCGACACATCTGCGAGGCAATAAGCAGCCTCTCTCTGCCCGGGGACACAGCGGTCGCCGCGTCCTGTATCGTCGGAGGCGCTGTGGTTCCAGAGGATGGACAGGACTATCGGACCCTTGTAGCCGCGGCGGATCGCCGGGCCTATGAGTCCAGGCGCAGGGGAAAGAAGAGGACGCCTGCTTGAATTAAACTACAGATCCCCTGTATGCACCTGGATTTGTATGCTTCTTTGATGCTCCGGTTCTGGAGCGGGTACGCGCAAAGTGTGGAGACATAATTGAAAATTACTGCCAAAAATCCGCTGAAATCAAAGGATTTCAGCGGATTATTGCTATCTGCGGTTTCTGAGCGATGTTTTCCCTTGCGGTCCCGGCTCAAATACGCACAGCCTTGAGCGGGCGGACCGGAGGGAGCGGACAACTGCCCCAAAAGGGCTGGCGCCCCTGAACTGCCTGTGCCGGATCAGACCGGAGGGCTTAGGTTTTCAGTGCATATTTGTCAATGACATAATCTTTGAACTGCTTTGCCGCCGGGGACATGGTGTCCCTTTTGGGATACGTAAAATAAACCGTCCGAACAAACTCCTGCTCATGGTCTGCAATGGGCAGAATGGAGACCTTATCCGAGTCCATGGCGGGCACCTGGGGCAGTACAGACACCCCGAAGCCCAGGCCCACATACTGCAGCGCGGCGTTACATTCCCGCACCTCAAACACCACATTGGGGATCAGCTTCTGCTGGGCAAACAGCTGGTCCATTTTGTCCCGCAGATTGCTGCCTCGCTCCAGCATAATCAGCGGTTCTTTCGCAAAATCCTGGAATGAGACATGCCCGGCGGAAGCCAGCGGGTGCTGGGAGGAGACTGCCAGATAGAGAGGCTGCCGCACGACGCCCACAGACTCCGCCCACTCCGCCTGGTGGACGCTGAAGCCCATGTCCAGTTCTCCTGTCTGAATGAGGTTCAAAATGTCATAGGATGCGCTCTCTGTAAAATGAAAACGAATGTAGTTTGCCCCCTCTTGGTGATAAAAATTATCAATCATCGAGGGCACCAGTGAGGCGGAGACGCTGTGGAAATAGCCCAGACGCACAATCTGGGGAGAACTGCAGGCGATGCTACTGACCACATCCGCCCCTTCCTTCAGCAGGTCCAGCGCCCGCTCTACATAGGGGAGAAATTGCTGGCCGTAGACCGTCAGATCGATCTGCTTCTTTTTCTTCTCAAACAGCTTGACGCCCAGCTCCTTTTCCAGCTCGCTGATGGCGTAGCTCAGGCTGGGCTGGGAGATGTGTAGGAGCTCGGCAGCCCTCGTATAGTGGAGCGTCTGGGAGAGCGTTTGAAAGTAGTGCAGCTGCAGCAATGTCATACAATTTCACCTCCTTAATCATTATGATAGAAAGATTCTATTGATATAAGCATAGATTTTTTGGGCGCTGATGTCAAGTAAATATCAGGCAAAAGCGATTAGGAAATCTCAGTTTTATTTTCATCGGACAGCCTGAAAATTCCGGGCACCTTTGACACGTCTGAGCCCGGCGAAGGGGAACGGGCCGGGAGAAATCTCAGAGAGCTCATCTGTTGATTTTGCGCCGCGGCGAGGCTTGACTTGCAAAGCCGCAGGTGACAATGGCAGTTGATAAGGAATTCTTTATCGTTTTGATTTATAACAAGTATTAGACATTTTTCATCTGACTTGCTAGTATTTAGATGTGAGCCCACAAAATATTTAGTCAAAATTCCTGGCACATTTCTGTGTCCTTCCCCTGGAGAGGGAGAGGCTCCCTTGAAAAATTTCAGGGAAAGGGCGGCAGAATCGGTCGGGAATAAGAAGCATTATGCAATGAAAAGGAGTGCTGGTATTTATGGCAAAGGAAGTAACAGCAGAGCAAATCGAAATGCTGGACGAAATGGTAGCGAAGGCGAGAAAGGCCGCCGCTGTCATTGAGACTTATGACCAGGAGCGGGTAGATCACCTGTGCCAGGCAGTCGCCGCAGCCCTCTATGACCTGAAGGTGTGGGCGCAGCTGAGCGACGAGGCCGTGGACGAGACCGGCCTGGGCGACAAGGTCACCAAGCGCAATAAGCGCAACAAGCTGAAGCTGATCCTCCGGGACTGCCTCCGGAACAAGAGCGTCGGCGTGATTGAGGAGATTCCGGAGAAGGGCCTGGTGAAGTACGGAAAGCCCGTTGGCGTGATTGCCTCCCTGGTGCCTACCACCAATCCCTGCCTGACCCCTGCTGGCCAGATCATCTATGCGATCAAGGCCCGCGATGTTATCATCTGCAGCCCCCATCCCCGCGCTAAAAATGTCACCAATAAGTGCATCAACATCATCCGCGAGACCCTGGTGCGCGAGGGGGCTCCCGCCGACATCATCCAGGGCATTGAGCAGCCCAACATCGCCCTGACGCAGGAGCTGATGAAGCGCTGCGACCTGGTGATTGCCACCGGCGGCCGTCCCATGGTTAAGTCCGCCTACTCCTCCGGAACTCCCGCTTACGGCTCCGGCGCCGGCAATGCCACCGTCATCATTGACGAAACCGCCAACACCCCCGAGCGTCAGAAGGAAGCGGCTCAGAACACCCGTATTTCCAAGACCTCTGACTTCGGCTCCGGCTGCTCCTGCGACGGCAACCTGGTGATCCATGAGAGCATCTATGACCAGATGGTAGAGGCGCTGAAGGCTGAGGGCGGCTATCTGGCCAACGAGGAAGAGGCTGAGAAGCTGAAGAACGTCATGTGGGACGAGGCGGGCCACCGTCTGCCCAGCACCGTGGCGATTAGCCCCCAGAAGCTGGCCGAGGCTGCTGGATTTGAGATCCCCGCGGACCGGAAGTTCATTATGGTCACCGGCGGCGGCATCAATCAGATCGGCAAGGAGTACTTCTTCTCCTCTGAGAAGCTGACCACCCTGCTGGCCCTGTTCAAGTATGAGGGTGAGTTTGAGAACGCTCTGGATATGATGCGCGCGATCTTTGAGGTGGGCGGCAAGGGCCACTCCTGTGGCATTTACTCCTGGGACGACAGCCACATTGACCGCCTGGGCAAGGCCGCTCCCGTCTCCCGCATCATGGTCCGTCAGCCCAACAACAAGGGCAACGCGGGCTCTGCCACCAACGGAATGCCTCCTACGTCCTCTATGGGCTGTGGCACTTGGGGCGGCAACATCGTCTCTGAGAATATCAGCCTGAAGCACTACATGAACACCACCTGGGTGGCCCGTCCCATCCCCGAGGATATGCCCTCTCTCCAGGAACTGTTCGGCGAGTTCTATAAGGACGGTATGGACGTAGAGTAAATCAACGTACCCATTCCTGGGCGAATTGTATGGCGGTGCGGAACAGCGGCGACGTGGAGTCCCGCCGCCATGCAATGCCCACTTCCTTGATGATCTGTTCTCTGAGCTTTAATTCGACGACTCCATCCACCGCGTGGGTTTGGAATTCTTCCGACGGGAGAAAGGCCACGCCCAGTCCTCCCTGTACCATGTAGAGGCCGGTGGTGGGGTCGCCGGAACGACAGACAATATTGGGCTCAAAGCCGGCTTTCCGGCAGGCCTCAAAGCACAGCTGGGCGGCAACCTGCCCCGGCTGATGAAAAATAAACCGCTCCTCCTGAAACTGCTTCAGGCTGACGCATTTTGCCTTCGCCAGAGGGTGGATGGAAGGGACGGCCAGGGAGTAGGAATCCCACCCCAGCTTTGCAAAATCCAGCCCTTGTGGAAAGCCGGAGGCGGGCCGATTCAGAAAGGCGAGATCAATCCGGCGGTCCAAAAGCATGTCAATCAGCCGATAGGTCCCATCCTGAACAATATTGACGGCAATGCCGGGGTAGCTCTTGCAGAATACCGACAGCAGCCCGCCAAAGTTGATACACTGGAGGCTGGTGATAATACCCAGTGTAAGGCGGCCCTTTTTCAACCCAGAAAAGGCATCCATTTCCGCCTGCAGCGCCTCCGTGCGCTGGAGAATCTCTCGGGCGCGGAGGACGAAGGCCTCTCCCGCCTGAGTCAGGATAACGCTCCTTGGGTTCCGATAAAAAAGAGACACCCCAAGCTCGTGCTCTAGTTTGGCAATCTGCTGAGAGAGGGCCGGCTGTCCCAGATGACAGTTCTGTGCGGCCATCGAAAAGCTTTTTGCGTCGGCGACGGCGACGACATAGCGCATGTGATGCAGTTCCATAGCGTTACCCTCCAGTGTCGTAAAGATTCCAATTTGAATTTGTTTGAATGATAGAAGATTTTACATCTTTTTTGTATAAAATGGCATGGCATATCTGAACTCAGAGACCAAAGTTCCGCAGCTTACATGTTCTTTCCTCTCACTATCACAGTGTTTTGAGGTTTTGTCAAGAGGAAAACGCCCATCCATTATTGATTTTTGTGATAGTAAGTGTCGCAAAACCGCCTTGGACACATAGGCGGATTCGGTGTACTATTACCAGCGGGGAAACCCTTGATCCTCTGACAGACGTTCAAAAGAAAGGAGCGGGAATATGGTAAGTAAAAATTACTTTACCCAACAGGATGTAGAGCGGCTGGAGAAGCAGGCGGCGCAGCTCCGCGAGGATATCATCTCCATGATTCATGCGGCCAAGGCTGGTCACCCGGGAGGTTCTCTCTCCGCGGTGGATATGATCACAGCCCTTTATTTCCACGTGATGAACATTGACCCTGCCGATCCCCGGAACCCGAACCGGGATCGCTTTGTGCTTTCGAAGGGACATGCGTGCCCGGCCCTGTATGCGGCGCTGGCCAGAAGAGGGTATTTTGATCCGGCGATTTTGAATACCCTGCGGCAGTACCACTCCATCCTCCAGGGACATCCGGATATGAACAAGGTGCCGGGTGTGGACATGAGCACCGGCTCCCTGGGAAACGGCCTTGCCGTAGGTGTAGGCATGGCACTCTCCGGGAGATTGCATAAGCAGGACTACATGACCTACGTTATGCTGGGCGACGGAGAGACTCAGGAGGGCGAGGTATGGGAGGCCGCTATGGCAGCCAATCACCACGACCTGAAAAACCTGATTGCCATTGTAGACTGCAACGGTGTTCAGATTAACGGATGGACGAACGATGTAATGACGGTGGAGCCTCTGGCCGACAAGTGGCGCGCCTTTGGGTGGCGTGTGGTGGAGGTCAACGGCCACAACATGAAGGACATCCTCACAGCCCTACATACCGCAAAAACAATGAGACATCCCACAGTGATCCTGATGCGCACAGTCAAAGGCAAAGGCGTTTCTTTCATGGAGGACAACGCTGCCTGGCACGGTGCGGCGCCGGACGACGAGCAGCTGGTAAAGGCCATTGTTGAGATTCAGGAGAGGGGTGTCGTGTAATGGGTAAGGTCTTAGCGACCCGCATGGCTTTTGGCGAGGAATTGATTGAGATCGGCAAGACCAATGAAAATTTTGTGGTTTGCAACGCCGATACCAAGGCATGCGGACTGGATAAATTCGGAAAGCTGTTTCCGGAGCGCGAATTTTCCTTCGGCATTGCGGAACAGAATCTGGTCTCCTCTGCCGCCGGTCTGGCGGCATCGGGGAACAAGGTTTTTCTGGTGACATTTGCAGTGTTTGCTTCCATGCGGGCCTGTGAACAGGTGCGAACCTTTGTCTGCTATCCCAAGCTGAATGTGACAGTGGTGGGGACCCACACCGGCCTCCAGGTGGGCGGAGACGGAGCGACCCACATCGCCATTGAGGACGTGTCCATCATGCGGGCCTTCCCCAATATGACGGTGGTGCAGCCCGCTGATGCAGTGGCTGCCCGGGCGCTGGCCCACGCAGCGGTGGACTTTACTGGCCCGCTGTACATCCGCCTTCACCGCAATCCCGTTCCCGATCTGTATGACCCGGCTACCTACCACTTTGAGTGGGGCAAGGCCAACACGGTTTTGAATTATGGCTCCGATATGACCATGATCGTCTCCGGCATCCTTCTGAGGAAAGCGGTGGAGGCGGCGAACATCCTGAGGGAGCAGGGAATTCTGGTGCGTGTGCTGGATATGGCCACCATCAAGCCCCTGGACCGGGAGGCCGTCCTCTGTGCTGCCCGGGAGACCGGCGCCGTGATGACCATTGAGGATCACACCGTCATGGGCGGTCTGGGATCCGCTGTAGCAGAGGTGGTTGTACAGAATCAGCCGGTTCCCATGGAGCTGGTGGGCATCCAAGATCGATTCGGCGAGTCCGGAGATCCGGAGCTGCTGTATCGGGATCACGGCATGGATGTGGACTCCATTGTGGAGAAATCCAAGGCGCTTGTGCAGCGCAAGCAGATGTTTCACGGATAAACCCTGTCAATACAGAAAGGAAGGAATTCATATGAAGGGACCTCATGTGTGTATTCTTCAAACCAGCTTCGCCAAAAGAGATGATACGGTGGCGTTTCTTCAGGAGAAGGTGCCCGGCGTTCAGGTGGAGTTCATCACCGACAGCACCCTGCTGAAGGATGTGCGGGCCAACGGCGGCCCCACCCAGGCGGTTATTGACCGGATGACTTTGTACGCCAAGGCCGCTGAGATCTCTGGGGCGGATCTGATCGTCAACTCCTGCTCCACCGTGGGCGAGGTGGCCGACATCTATGCCAAGGAAGTCAGCATCCCTGTGATGAAGGTCGACGTCCCCATGGCAAAAGAGGCGGTGTCGCTGGGCGAGAAGATTGCCCTGATTGCCACCGTGGAGACCACCCTGGGCCCCAGCCAGCGCCTCATTGAGAAGTTTGGCGCGGAGCAGGGCAAGGAGATGAAGTGCACCCAATATCTACAGAACGCCGCCTGGGACGCACTTCAGGCCGGCCACCCGGAGGAGCACAACCGGATCCTGCTCCAGAACATCCGCGAGCTGGACAAGATGGGGTATGACGCCATCGTGATGGCTCAGGTGTCTATGCGGGCCCTGCTCCCCGAGCTGGAAGATGTGAAAACTCCGCTGCTGTGCAGCTTTTTCTCCGGTTACGGCGCAGTTGCGGATAAATTAAATGAAATCGCAGCCAGCAAACAGTAAGCGTATCTCAGAAGGAAAATAGGAAAGTAGGAAAGGAGCTTTGTCATGCGGCATAGTATTCAAGAACTAACCGACCTGGCCAAAGAAGCGCGGCGCACGACCATGGAGATGATTGCCAGTCTGGGCAAGGGTCACGTGGGCGGTGCACTGGACATTGTGGATGCGTTGACGGTTCTCTATTACGAGAAGATGAACGTCGATCCCAAGAATCCCCAGATGAAGGGGCGCGACCGTCTGGTCCTGTCCAAGGGCCACGGCGGACCGGGACTGTACTCCGTCCTGTGCATGAAGGGGTACTTTGACCGGAAGGAGATCTACACCCTGAATAAGCCTGGAACGATCCTCCCCAGCCACTGTGACCGCCTGCTGACTCCCGGCATTGACATGACGGCCGGCTCTCTGGGTCAGGGCCTGTCCGCCGCTGTGGGCATGGCGCTGGCCGACCGGATGGACGGCAACAACGCCCGCGTCTACTGCATCATCGGCGACGGCGAGAGTCAGGAGGGTCAGATCTGGGAGGCCGGCATGTTTGCCGCGCAGATGAAGCTAGGCCGGCTCACCTGCTTCCTGGACCTGAACGGACAGCAGATCGACGGCCCTGTGGATTCTGTGAACTCCATGCGCAACGCCGCAGACAAGTGGCGCGCCTTCGGCTGGAACGTCCAGGAGATCGATGGCCACGATATGCAGGCCATTTATGACGCCCTGGGCAAGGCCGAGCAGTGTGAGGACATGCCCAACATGATTGTCATGCACACCATCAAGGGTAAGGGATGGAAGAAGATCGAGGGCACCACCAAGTGCCACAGTATGCCGGTGACCGCCGAGGATCTTCAGGACGCTCTGAAGGATTTGCAGTAACTCGTTGGGAGGTGAATGAAAACTATGGAAGAGAAACTGGAAATGAGGAAGGTATTCTGTGATACCTTGATCGAACTGGCCAAGACTGACGACCGCATCTGCATCATCAACTCTGACTCCCGGCAGATCTCCGGCACGCAGGCTTTTGAAGAGGCCTATCCGGACCGCTCCTTCAATGTGGGCATCGCGGAGGCGGATATGGTGGGCGTGGCCGCCGGCCTGTCCGTCAGCGGAAAGCTGCCCTTCGCCCACGCCTTCGGCCCCTTTATGAGCCGGCGTGTTCTGGACCAGCTGACCATCTCCCTGGCCTACAGCAAGCTCAGCGCGGTGCTGGTGGGCCTGTCCCCCGGAATCGTGGCCGAGATCAACGGCGGTACTCACCAGGGCTATGACGACGTAGCTGCGATTCGCGGCATCGCCAACACCACGATTGTGGAGCCCTTTGACGGAGTGCAGCTGCGGCAGATGATCCCCGCCATTTTGGACCTGGGCGGCCCGGTATACCTGCGGTACGACCGTGGCATGACCCCCACCTTCTACGGACCGGACTACCACTATCAGCTGGGCAAGGCCGATGTGCTGCGGGAGGGCGGCGATGTGACCATCATCTCCGCGGGCATTATGCTGGCTCAGTGCCTGGAGGCCGCTGAGATCCTGAAGGGCAAGGGAATCGAGGCCCGCGTCCTGAACATGCACACCATCAAGCCCATTGACCAGGAGGCCGTAGTCAAGGCCGCTCAGGAGACCGGCTGCATTGTGACGGTGGAGAACCACAATATCATCGGCGGCCTGGGAAGTGCTGTGGCAGAGGTTTTGGTGGAGAACTGCCCCGTTCCCATGCGGAGAGTGGGCGTCAAGGACCGCTTCGGCGAGGTGGGCGACCGGGCCTATCTGCGCAAGTGCCTGGAGATTGATACCCCCAACATCGTTGATGCAGTGATGCAACTGAAGGGTTAACCTATTGTGAAACCGCCCGCGTTTTGCGGGCTGGCAATTCAAAATCTTTAAGGAGGAAAAATAATGAAAAAGTTCCTGTGCGCTGCGATGGCAGCAACAATGGCCCTGTCTCTGGCCGCCTGCGGCGGTGGCGAGACCAGCACCCCCGCCAGCTCCGGCGGCGCCGCTTCCGGCGGCAGCTCCGCGGTCAATGAGGACGGCACCCGGGACACCTACCTGACCTTTAAGGTGGGCACCAACCACAACTCCGACTCCTTCTTCTATCAGGGCCTGGCCGAGTTTGAGCGCCTGGTAGAGGAGAACACCAAGGGCGCCGTTCAGGTGGAAGTGTTCCCCGACGAGGCTCTGGGCACCGAGGGCGAGATGGCCGAGGGCGTGGCCATGGGCACTGTGGACGCCTGCCTAATCGGCTCCAGCTCCGTGGCTAAGCTGGACTCCAACTTCAACGTGTTCAGCCTGCCCTACCTCTTTGAGAGCAACGAGCACGTGGACGCCGTCTTTGACGGTGCCCCCGGCCAGCAGTTCCGCGACAGCATCTGGAACAACACTCACACCATGGTGCTGGACTACTGGGACTCCGGCTTCCGTCACTACTCCACCAATGCCGGCGAGATCAATGGCCCCGAGGATATGGCTGGCCAGCTGATCCGTATCCCGGATAACCCCATCCAGGCCGCTACCGCCGCCGCTCTGGGCGCTTCCACCTCTACCCTGGGTTACAAGGAAGTGTATCTGGCCTGCTCCAACGGCACTGTGGACGGACAGGAAGGCCCCGTCTTTGCCTTCGTGGACGACAACTTCTATGAGGTTCAGGACTACATGGTGCTGGACGGCCACATCTACACCGTTATGGCTCTGTGCATGAACGGCAACGTGTGGGAGAAGCTCACCGCTGAGGACCAGGAGATCGTCATGCAGGCTGCCCACGAGGCCGGCCTGGTGGAGAAGGAAGGCATCCGCAGCAGCGAGGCCGAGCAGATCGAGTTCCTGAAGGAGCAGGGCATGATTATCAACGAGAATCCTGACAAGGAGGCTTGGAGAGCGGCCACTGCCAGCGTGTATGAGGAGTTCGAGGATACTTACGGCGCCGACCTGATCGACGAGATCCGCAACTTCGAGTATTAATTTCTTCTAATTTTCTGATTTTATCCTGTAGAAGTCACAGATATGCGTGTCCCGCCGCCCCGCGAGGCGGAGCGGCGGGACAAACAAAAACAGTTTCTTTCAACATTTTCTTCTCTTTCTTTCGGCTGCGGAGCTTTTGGTGGCCCAGCCTAAAAGCTCCGCAGCGCCCCTTTTATCCTTCCGCACTCCCTGTGAAACATTAGAAAGGAGAGGTCCTATGCAGGCCTTTAACGAAAAGCTGCAGTGGGTGTCCAGAGGCATTTACAAGGTGTTCTATGTCTTTGCCACCTTCACCTTTGCAGTGCTGCTGGCCATTCTGCTGATCAACGTGTTCTCCCGGAA
>CALXGD010000197.1 GCA_944387745.1 uncultured Oscillospiraceae bacterium | reverse complement strand
CTGGAGAACGGCCTGTGCACCGTGGACGAGCTGCTGGCCAATCCCAAGGCCGAGATTCACGCCTTCGGCGAGGAGCTGAAGGCCAAGGGTGAGACCCTGTGCCAGTGCGACGCCTGCAAGTTGGTGGCTGAGATCCTCCGGGAGAAGGAGTACCTGGCCAAGAAGTCCGTGTGGATCTTCGGCGGCGACGGCTGGGCCTACGACATCGGCTTCGGTGGCGTGGACCATGTGCTGGCCTCCGGTGAGGACGTGAACGTGTTCGTGTTCGACACCGAGGTGTACTCCAACACCGGTGGACAGGCCTCCAAGTCCTCCAACATCGGCCAGGTGGCTCAGTTCGCCGCGGCCGGCAAGACCACGCCCAAGAAGAGCCTGGCGGAGATCGCCATGACCTACGGCTATGTGTACGTGGCTCAGGTGGCCATGGGCGCCAACATGAACCAGACCCTGAAGGCCATCTCTGAGGCTGAGGCCTATCACGGACCCTCCCTCATCATCGGCTACGCCCCCTGTGAGATGCACTCCATCAAGGGCGGCATGACCAACTGCCAGGGCGAGATGAAGAAGGCCGTGGAGTGCGGTTACTGGAACCTGTTCCGGTTCAATCCGGATCTGAAGAAGGAAGGCAAGAACCCCTTCATCCTGGACTCCAAGGCTCCCGCTGGCGGCTATCAGGAGTTCCTGATGAACGAGGCCCGCTACTCCAGCCTGACCCGGTCCTTCCCCGACCGTGCCAAGGAGCTCTTCGCCGAGAACGAGGAGGCCGCCAAGGCCCGGTACGAGCACCTGACCCGTCTGGTGGAGCTGTACAAGTAATTAGACCGCATAGGGGCCCCGGGCAAAAGGCCGGTAGTTATAGGGAAGTTCCCTAGACAACGGGCAGCCGGACCCTATCACACAAACGAAAAAGCAAGGAGCCGCACCTGGCTCCTTGCTTTTTCTTATCTCAAAGTCCTCCTGCACTAACTTTGAAATTTCGTGTTGCTTTAGCTAATTTGTGTTTTAAATGCTTGGAGAGGAAGGCTATCTCTCCCTTCCTCTTCTGTCTGCGTCTCCTGCGGCTCGGTTTCCTCTGGTGCGCTGGTGTCCGCCAGTTCTGTGATCTCTGGTGTGGCGGTGCCCTCTTGCGTCCTCTTGAGTAGGTGTACAAGCGACAAGAGACAGGGCCAGCGCAAGGGACAGGATAAAAACAAACAGCTTTTTCATGTTAAAATCTCCTATCGTGTCAACTGGTGTCCGATTCGATTATATCAGCGCTTGAAAATTTGCAAGTAGATTTATTATCGAAGAATCAGAGGATTGCTCAAGGAGTAGAGGGGACTCCCCGACCCCACAGGGGCATAGCACCTGTATCGAGTAGGAACTATGTTGTGAACTTTAGGACGCGGTTACCATAGCGTGCCAGGCCCCTGTCCCGGCCGCCCAAAGAAAAACGGCACAGCCTTTTTGATAGGCTGTGCCGTTCCTGCACAGGGTCAGTCCGTCAGCTGATCCAGAAGGGCGGCCAGTTCATCCAGCTTCTCCTGGGGATCGCCGCTCTCCACGGCTTCCCGGACACAGGAGTTCATATGCGCTTTCAGAACCATGCGGTTGGCTTTGCGCAGGATGGACTGGGTGGCCATAAGCTGGTTGGACACGTCCAGGCAGTAGCGATCCTCCTCGATCATCTTCAGGATGCCGTCGATCTGTCCCCGGGCGGTTTTCAGGAGACGGGTGACCTGGGTGTGGTCCGCCTTCACTGAATGGACACCACCTCATAGCCGGCCTCGGTGACTGCGTCCTTTAGCTCCTGGTCGGAGACCGGGGCGGCCAGGGTGACGGTGGCGCACTTCTTCTCCAGGTCTGCCTTGGCGGAGGTGACGCCGCCCAGGGCGGACAGGGCCTTCTCCACATGGGCCACACAGTGGGCGCACATCATGCCTTCAATGTTCAGAGTTTTCGTCATGGTTTCAGTTCCTCCTTCAGTTGTTTGATTGCTCTCTTCCAGATTCACCGGGCAGCTCCCAGCGCAGGGGGTGCAGGAGGGGGCTGCTGCGGCGGTATCATCACCGGCGGAAGCGCCGGGGACGGCCTCTGCTTGCGAGGGTTTGATGCGGAACTTGCTCTTGAAGAACCGCAGGCGTAAGGCGTTGGAGACCACGCACACGGAGCTCAGGCTCATGGCGGCGGCTCCAAACATGGGGTTGAGCATGAAATCCGTGATGCCCAGGGCATAGAACACCCCGGCGGCCAGAGGGATGCCGATGGAGTTGTAGAAAAAGGCCCAGAACAGGTTCTCCTTGATGTTGCGGATGGTGGCCCGGGACAGTTCCACCGCCGCCACCGCGTCCAGCAGGTCGGATTTCATCAGCACAATGTCGGCGCTCTCCATGGCCACGTCAGTGCCCGCCCCGATGGCCAGGCCCACGTCCGCCCGTGCCAGAGCGGGGGCGTCGTTGATGCCGTCACCCACCATAGCCACCTTTTTGCCGGCCTCCTGGAGCTCCCGGACCTTTTTCTCCTTGTCCTGGGGGAGCACCTGGGCCATCACCTGGGTGACTCCCAGCTCCTTACCAATCGCATCGGCGGTGCGCTGATTGTCACCAGTGAGCATCACCACATCCAGGCCCAGCTGCCGGAAGGCGGCCACAGCTGCGGCGCTGGTGGGCTTTGGGGTGTCAGCCACAGCGATGAGGCCCAGAATCCGGTGTTCATCAGCAAAGTAGAGGGCAGTTTTGCCCTGGGCGGCCAGCTCTTCTGCCTTTTGGGGGAGATTTCCCAGATCCAGGCCGGCCTCCTCCATCATGGCCAGGTTGCCGCCCATGCACAGGCGGTCCCCTAGCGTGGCCCGAACCCCCCGGCCGTGGAGGGCCGTGAAATCCCGGACAGCAGTGATGGTCAGATGTTTGGCCTTGGCCTCATCCACAATGGCGGCGGCCAGGGGGTGCTCCGAGGGTCCCTCCAGACAGGCGGCCAGAGTCAGCAGCCTCTCCTCATCCATATCCTGGGTGGGGAGAATATCGGTGACCACCGGTTTGCCCTGGGTGAGAGTGCCTGTCTTGTCCAGCACCACCGTATTCACCAGGTGCAGGGTCTCCAGGGCCTGGGCGGATTTGATGAGGATGCCGTTCTCCGCCCCTTTGCCTGTGCCCACCATGATGGCCACAGGAGTGGCCAGACCAAGGGCGCAGGGGCAGGAGATCACCAGTACAGCTACACCAGTGGTGAGCGCCTTGGTGATGTCTCCGCCGCTGGCAGCGAACCACGCAACAGCTGTTACGGCAGCAATGGCCATCACAACTGGTACGAATACCCCGGCTACTTTATCTGCCAGCTTTGCAATGGGCGCCTTGGAGGAGGACGCCTCCTCCACCAGACGGATCATCTGGGCCAGGGTAGTGTCCTCTCCCACCCGGCTGGCCTCAAAGGTGAAGGAGCCGGACTTGTTGATGGAGGCGGCGGCCACTTTATCTCCAGGGCCCTTGTCTACGGGAAGAGACTCACCGGTGAGGGCGGACTCGTCCACCGCGGAGGCGCCCTCCACGATGACTCCGTCCACCGGGATGGACTGGCCCGGCCGGACCACAATGCGGTCCCCCACCTGGACCTCATCCACCGGGGTCTCCACTTCCACTCCGTCCCGGAGAACGCTGGCTGTTTTAGGCGTCAAATCCATAAGGCGGGTGATCGCCTGGGAGGTCTTGCCCTTGGACCGGGTTTCCAAAAACTTACCCAGGGTAATGAGGGTGAGGATCATGCCGGCGGACTCGAAGTACAAATCCATATGGTAGTGCTCCACCAGAGCCATGTCTCCGTGGCCCAGGCCGTAGCCCATCTGATAGATGGCGAAAACGCCGTAGATCACTGCGGCGGAGGAGCCCACGGCGATGAGGGAATCCATGTTGGGCCCCAGGTGTGCCAGGGTCTTGAACCCAACCCGGTAGTACTTATCGTTGATGTACATAATGGGCAGGGTGAGCAGCAGCTGCGTCAGGCCAAAGGCCACCGCGTTCTCCAGTCCCGTGAGAAAGCCGGGGAGCGGGGCCCCCAGCATATGGCCCATGGAGATATAGAAGAGGGGGATCAGAAAGACGAAGGACCAGATCAGGCGGTGCTTCATGGAGGTCAGCTCCGCCTCCATCTGGGCCTCGGGCCGCTCCGTCGGGGCGGCCTGGGCCTTGTTCCCCACCTTCTGGGGGAGGGTGGCCCCGTAGCCTGCGTGTACCACTGCTTGGATGATCCCGTCGGGGGAGAGGGCTAACTCGTCGTAGTCCACCGTCATGGAGTTGGTCATCAGGCTGACCTCAGTTTTTTTGACTCCCTCCAGCTTGTTCACCGCCTTCTCCACATGAGCAGAACAGGCACTGCAGGTCATACCAGTGACATTGAATTTTTGCTTCATCGAGAAACACTCGCTTTCCTAATGATAGGATACTCCGCCCATCGGGACGCACAGCGTCCCACACCGGGGAAACAGCATAAATTTAAAATGAAGGGAAGAATTTCTGTAATGCCATTTTACTTTCCGGAGGATACAGTCTTAGCTATTGCATGTCGTACGGGTACATGGGTCGCTTTGACCGGAAATAAAATGGAATAGCATAACATTGACACCCCCCGGGGGAGGGGTGATATAATTCTATATCATAGGGATAGGTTTGTCAAGAGCGAATAAATCACAGTTTCATTTTATATTTCTGTGCCTTTCTGCTTGACTCACATGTCGCCTGTGAGAGGAGACGGAGAAAACGAGATAAAGTGGACTATCAAATAAGGTTTGATAGCAAAGGCATACACGACGTTCTAAAGAATGAGAAATACATTACTGTATGGCCAGCCGCCCTGGGCAGGTGTTCTTGAAATCACAGCCTTATGAGTCTGCCTGGGGGAGAAATATCTGCACAGGACGAATTTCATGGAGCATACCATCTGACGGTTGAGAAAGAAGCTGGGGGAGGATCCAAGGCACCCGGCGTACATAAAAACAGTAGTGGGGACGGGATATTGTCTGGCTTACCCCTATAAAGAAGGGGCGGGGAATCGATAGGCAATCGTTTTTCCCTTTTTTTTTTTTTTTTTCAAAAAATCTTCTTCCGGCATTGACTATTTCTAAAATGAAGACGGTTTGAAACTCAAATGTAGACGGTACGAGACTTTCTGGCCAGTGATTGAGCGGCTTGCACAGTAAACGGGTTTTTGATAAGATAAGCTCAGCGTATATCTATGTACCATGTCCGAAGGAGTTTCAACTATGCCGCAGATTTTTCTTTTGGACGACGACGCCGCCCTGGGCCGGGGAATTGCCATGGCCCTGTCCGGGCCGGAGCGCGCCGTAACCAAGGTGGACACCGTCGTCCGGGCCAGGGAGGCGCTGGCTGGGGCGGAGTTCGAC
The DNA here is from genome assembly GCA_944387745.1 of uncultured Oscillospiraceae bacterium. The sequence goes on along the minus strand of CALXGD010000197.1, from coordinate 621 downwards.
CTGCTGATTTTAGACATCAACCTGCCCGACGGCAGCGGGCTGGAGCTGCTGCGCGCCCTGCGCCAATCGGGAGACCGAACGCCCGCCATCCTCCTCACCGCCAACGACCTGGAGCTGGACGAGGTGGCCGGGCTGGAGGCCGGGGCGGACGACTATATTACGAAACCCTTCTCCCTGGCGGTGCTCCGGGCCAGGGTGAACGCCCAGCTGCGGCGCTCCGCCCCGGTCCAGCCGGAGCGGCTGGAGGTGGACGGCTTCACCTTCGACTTTGCCCGGCTGGAGTTTGCCAAAGATGGAACGCCCATCGACCTGTCCAAGACCGAGCAGCGGCTGTTGCGCCTGCTGGTGGAAAACCGAGGCCGCACCCTGCCCAGAGAATTGCTTTTGAATCGAGTGTGGGACGGGGGCGAGTTCGTGGACGAAAACGCCCTGTCGGTGGCGGTGCGGCGGCTGCGGACCAAGCTGGGCGGCGCACCCATCAAGACCGTCTACGGGGTGGGCTACACCTGGGAGGTGGGCAAATGACCGCCCCGGCGTGGCTTTTTCTGGCCCTGGCCGCCGCGGGGCTGGCCTTCGGCCTGTGGCAGTGGGGGTCCCGGCGGCGCACCCTCCGGCGTCTCA
>CALXGD010000196.1 GCA_944387745.1 uncultured Oscillospiraceae bacterium | reverse complement strand
GCATCCAGCTGGACCGCCCCAAGCGGATCATCGGCAAGAACACCGTGGAGTGTATGCGCAGCGGCATCATGTACGGGGCCGCCGCCATGCTGGACGGCATGATCGACCGCATGGAGGAGGAGCTGGGTAAAAAGGCCACCGTAGTGGCCACCGGCGGAATGGCCCAATTTATCGCCCCCCTGTGCAGGCGGGAGATGAAGGTGGAGAAGGACCTGCTTCTGAAGGGCCTAAACGCCATCTATAAGAAAAACAGAAAGGAAGCTGCCGTCCCTAAGCTCTAAAGCAGCCATCCTGTCTCTTGTCCCTCTCCAGGCCGGCCGCAGTGCGGCCGGCCTGGCCCGTTTTCTGTGCGTCCCGTCACTCTGGGTCGGACAGCTGTACCCTCGAAAGCTCTGCCCTTACAGGGTATTTCACATACATTTTACTATTGACGAACGGACACGATAATGCTATGGTATAGTTGCTGGGATAACGAGGTGGAGTCTGTCATAGAGCGCGCAGCCCTGCGCTTCTATGTTATCCTGGAATCGGGAGATGGAGGGGCCTGCGTCCCTCTCTTGTGAGGTTGGACAGGACGTCAGCAGATCCTGCTCTTTTTTTGCTCCTAGAAAAATGCGGAAGGAGTTCCCGGGCATGATGGATGTTTCGTTCTCCTATTTCCTCCACGCCATCGCTACCAATCCCATTATGCTGGTAACAGTGGTGCTGACCCTAGGGGTGGTCTTTGTCAATGGTTGGACCGACGCCCCCAACGCCATCGCTACCTGCATCACCACCCGCTGCCTGAGTGCCCGAAAGGCCATTCTGCTCAGCGCAGTATTCAACTTCCTGGGTGTTCTGATTATGACGCACATGAACAGCGCGGTGGTGGACACCATCAGTAAGATGGTGGATTTCGGCAACAATACCCACGAGGCCCAAATCGCCCTGTGCGCCGCCCTGTTCTCCATTGTGGTCTACAGCGTGGGGGCATCCCTTTTCGGCATCCCAACCAGTGAGAGTCACAGCCTCATCGCAGGTCTCACCGGGGCGGCCATCGCCATCCATGGAAATCTGGACGGCGTGAACGGCGGGGAGTGGATCAAGGTAATTTATGGCTTGGTCCTCAGCCTGGCTTTGGGCTTTCTGTCCGGCTGGGTGCTGTGTAAGCTGGTCACCATCGTCTGCCGCAACATGAACCGGCTTAGAACACACCGCTTCTTCCAGGGAGCCCAGATTTTCGGCGCCGCTGCTATGAGCTTCATGCACGGGGCCCAGGACGGCCAGAAATTCATCGGTGTGCTCTTCCTGGGCGTGGCCTTTACCAATGGGCAGAGCAGCGTTGGCGACGTGGCTATCCCAGTGTGGCTGATGCTCACGTGTAGCACCGTCATGGGACTGGGCACCAGCGTAGGGGGCGAAAAGATCATCAAGTCGGTGGGCATGGACATGGTAAAGCTGGAGAAATATCAGGGCTTTGCCGCCGACCTGTCCGCCGCCTTCTGCCTGCTTCTGTCCAGCGTGGGAGGTATCCCTGTCTCCACCACCCACACCAAAACCAGTGCCATCATGGGCGTAGGCGCGGTGAAGCGCCTGTCGGCCATCAATTTCGGCGTGGTGAAGGACATGATGCTCACCTGGGTGTTCACCTTCCCCGGCTGCGGCCTCATCAGCTTTGTAATGGCCAAGCTGTTTATGGCTGTGCTGTAAGGGACTGAAAAAGAAAAAGATAATTCGTCAGGAGTGAGAGGCTATGGCAAAAAAGCAGGACTCGTTCTATTTTGATACCTTTACCGCCTGCCTGGAGGATGCCTGCAAAGCGGCGCATCTGTTGGACCAGACCATGCGGACCTTTAACCCCGCCCAACTGAAAGAGAAGCTGGACGAGATGCACACCATTGAGCACGCGGCGGACATGAAAAAGCATGAGCTCCTCAATGTGCTGGCCAAAGCCTTCATTACCCCTATTGAGCGGGAGGATATCCTCCTCCTCAGCCAGAACATTGATGAGGTCACAGATAAAATTGAGGACGTCCTGCTCCGGATCTACTGCAACAATGTACAGTCCATCTGGCCGGAGGCACTGAAGCTGTCTGATATTGTGATCCGCGTCTGTCAGGAGGCCAAGGAGATGGCGGAGGAGTTTGCCGATTTCCGGCACTCCAAAACCCTGAGGGACCACATCATCCGCAGCAACACCCTGGAAGAGGAGGCCGATCAGTTATTTATCGGCAGTATGCGGACCCTCCATACCACCTGCTCCGATCCCATTGAGATCATCGTCTGGCGGGAGATCTTCCTCTATCTGGAAAAGTGTGTGGACGCCTGTGAGCATGTGGCAGACACAGTGGAGAGCGTCGTGATGAAAAATTCCTGATTTTTCCCCGGTCCCACCCCAAAAGGAGGACGAAGCCGCCCGGTCTGTCGCTCCGGCGGTCCAGCTCATGCTATGATACGATTTCTCAAAAACCAGCCTGCCGGTCGGCTCATCGCCCTGGGCTTTGCGGTGGTGATTCTGCTGGGGGCCGTCCTGCTCCTGCTGCCCATCTCCGTGCGTCCAGGGGCGGAGGTGTCGCTGATCGACGCCCTGTTCACCTCCACCAGCGCCGTGTGCGTCACCGGCCTCATTGCCATTGACACTGCGGACCACTTCACCCTGTTTGGCCAGATGACCGTAGCGGGCCTCATTCAGGTGGGCGGTCTGGGAGTCACCTCAGTGGGCGTGGGGCTCATTCTGGCCGCCGGCGGCCGGGTGAGCATCAAGGGCCGCTCTCTGGTAAAGGAGGCCCTGAACGTGGACAGCTTTCAGGGGATGGTGCGGCTGGTAAAGTGGGTGCTGCTGACGACTGTGTGCTTTGAAGCCGCAGGCGCTGTTCTGAGCTTTCTGGTGTTCTCTCAGGATTACGCTCCCCTCCACGCCCTCTGGATTAGCATATTCCACTCCATTGCGGCCTTTAACAACTCCGGCTTCGATGTGCTGGGCGGGCTGCAAAACCTGATCCCCTACCGGGACAGCATCCTGTTGAATCTCACCACCTGCGCCTTGATTTGCTTTGGAGGTCTTGGTTTTCTGGTGATGCTGGATGTGGGCCGGGCCCGGAGCTTTCGGAAGCTGACCTTTCACTCCAAGGTAGTCCTCTCCACCACAGCATGTTTGCTGGCGCTGGGCACCCTTCTCCTGAAGGCCACAGAGGATATGACCTGGCTGGGCGCCTTTTTTCACAGTGTATCCGCCCGCACCGCCGGCTTTTCCACCTATCCCATAGGGGAGCTGAGCAGCGCCGGCCTGTTTACCCTGATCCTCCTGATGTTTATTGGTGCCTCACCCGGCTCCACCGGCGGCGGCATCAAAACCACTACCTTTTTCGCTCTGATGCAGCAGGTACGCTCTGTATTTACCAAGCGCTATCCTGGCGCCTTTCACCGCACCCTCCCATCCGATACCATCAGCAAGGCCTCGGTGATCGCCCTGCTGTCCGGCGTCGTGGTCTGTGTCTGCACCTTTCTGCTGTGCATCCTGGAGCCGGAGTTATCCTTTTTGCAGCTGCTCTTTGAGGCCGTCTCCGCCTTCGGTACAGTGGGCCTCTCCACCGGCATCACCCCCGATCTGTGCCCCCTGAGCAAATTTGTGCTGATTCTCACAATGTTCATCGGCCGGCTGGGGGCCTTCACCCTCTTCTCCCTCTGGATCGACCGCCCCGCTCCCAGGGCCCGATACACGGAAGAAACCATTACGATAGGATAGAATGACCATGAAAAGAGATTGTAATGCAGCCTCCTTCGGCGTCATCGGATTGGGGCGGTTCGGCGCTGCTCTGGTCCAGACCCTGTCACAGGCCGGCCAAGAGGTCATCGCCGTAGACAAGGATGAGCAGAAGGTCAAGGAGATCCGGAAGTACACCGACTACGCCTTCGTTGTGGAGACCCTCAACGCAGAGAGCCTACAGGAAACCGGGATCCAAAACTGCGGCACTGTCACCATCTGCATCGGGGAACAGCTGGATGTGAGTATTCTCACCACTATGGTGGCCTTAAAGCTGGGAATTCCTCAGGTGATCGCCAAGGCCACCAGTCAGGAGCACGGGGAAATCCTCAAACGGCTCGGGGCGGCGGTGGTCTATCCGGAGGCGGACATGGCAGTGCGCATCGGCAAGCGGCTGCTGTCCAAGAACACCCTGGACTATATCTCCCTGGACAATGATGTGGAGGTGAGGCGCATCCAGGTGGGCGGCCGTCTGATCGGGGCCTCTATTCAAGAACTGGACGTGCGCCGCAAACACAACATCAACATCATTGCCATCGAACGGGATCATCAGACCAACGTGGAGTTCTCCCCCCAATACCGCTTTCAAGAGGGGGATATTATCGCCGTCATTGGAAAGGCGGATAAAATTGACTCCTTTGAGCAGACGCTCCCCCTGTAAACCCGTCGAGCCACACAGATCAGATGGGAGACTTCAATTTGAACTGGAAACAGCGTATCACCGTGGCGGCCAAAGGCGCCATTGTAGGGGGCACCATGCTGGTCCCCGGCGTCAGCGGTGGAACCATGTGCATTATCTTGGGAATTTATGACCAACTGATCCACGCAGTCAGCACATTTTTTCAAAACAAGCGGGCCAATTTTCTTCTACTCTTCTTTTTTTGCCTAGGCTCCGGCACTGGGATTCTTCTCCTGGCTAACCCGCTGTTTCAGCTGATGGAGCTCTTCCCCCGTCCCGCCGGCTTCTTCTTTATGGGGGCGGTCGCCGGCAGTGTCCCCATGACCTTCCACAAGGCGAAGGTGGACTCTCTGCGCTGGGACGTCCCAATTTATGTAGCCGCGGGCATGGTGATCGTCTGGGTGTTGGCCAAACTGCCTACTATGGATCAGATGACGGGCGGCGGCCTGGCCCAGGTGCTGATGCTGGTGTTCGCCGGCCTGGTGGCGGCGGTAGCTCTGGTCCTCCCTGGAATCAGTGTGTCCTATCTGCTCCTGGTGCTGGGCTTGTACGCCCCCACCATCCAGGCCATCGGAAGGCTGGATTTTCTGTTCCTCACCCCCCTGGGCCTTGGCGTTATACTGGGCGTTGTCGCCACCACAAAGCTGCTGGAGCACTTGATGCAGACCTATCCCAGGGCTACCTATCTGATGATTCTTGGGTTTGTGGTGGCCTCCATTCCCACCATCTTCCCCGGCGTCCCCCAAGGGCTGGAGCTGCTTGTCTGTGGAATCACCCTGCTGGCCGGCTTCGCCGCTGTCTATAAGATCTCTCAGCTATAACGGCAGCAAAAAGGCCCGGGCCAGCTCTCACTGGTCCGGGCCTCTCTTTTCTCACACCGCGCCGGGGCGCTCTCCCCAAGCCCGGCAGGTGAGTTCATTTGTCTCTCATTCGCCGGCATCACCGCTGTACTGCTGAAAAATCCGCAGGGCCATCACCAGACACGCCTGACGCTGGGCTGTATCTCGGGGGCCAAAGCGCCCGTCGTCATAGCCGGCAATGATTCCCGCCTGTGCCATTGCTGCCGTACTCTCCTGGGCCCAGGATGCAATCTGTCCCTGGTCAACAAAAACCAGATTTTCCCCCTGAGCAAAGTTCATTCCCAGTGCCCTGCACACGGCAGAGAGCATCACCGCAGCCTGTTCCCGGGTCAGACTCTCCTCTGGGGCAAAGCGGTCCACCGACACTCCGGCGGTAAAGCCCATGAAATAGGCCTTCAGCACCTCTCCGTCCGCCGTATCCAGGAAGGGATTTTCTCCCCCCTCTGGGATCAGAATCGGCTGTCCTGTGGCCGTCTCGTACAGACGAACTGCGAGGGCGGCAAACTGGGCCCGTGTAATCGGCTCCCGCAGGTCCTGCCCCTTTAAGTGGTCCGGCATCAGTCCCCCTGCTACAGCCTCGTTTACCAGATTCAAGGCCCACTCGTCCACCTGCTCTCCTGTTACGGAGACCGGCTGACAGTCCTCCTGTTCCGGGGCTTTTAACCAGATCCCCCGATCCAGCATTTCTTCCCCCTGCCCACTTTCTCCGGCAAGGGTGGCGATATGGTACAGGTGGTCCCGATCCCGCACCACCATCTCTCCCTGCCCGGACAAAATACTGTTCAGAACCCAGTGTCCCGCATCCGCCGAATAGGTGAATACCTCCACCAGAAGAAGCGCCCCGCTGTCGCTCTCCACCCGGGTGCCCACAGGAACCAGCGTGGCGGAGTAGATCTCCGTATCAGAATAGGAAAACGGCTCTGTTCCAATCGGATCCAGAGAGAGCCGGTAAACGGCCTGTCCGCTCTGCAGGCTCGCCGCCTGTGCCCCTGTCACCAGCATCCCACACAGGACCGCCGCAGACAGACATCTGACAATGGCTTGTTTCATAATGCAAGAGTCCTTTCTGTATTCTCACCTGGGCTGTATACAGCCGTAGAATGACACCCCGCCGTACTTTCAAAAAAGAGGGATCACTACTTGCCCGCCAATCTCGGCCAGCTGCTCTGGGCCCGCATTTTTTGCCGTTCCCGCCCTGGAGAGAGCAGCCTCCAGAGAGGTCTATACATTTTTATTGTAATAGATTGCTCCAAAAATAACAAGCATATAAACATGAAGATTTTATGAAAACTTCTGTTTATCCTGACGAATCGGAAGGAGTATGAAGGAAAATGGAGTACAGCATCGTCCCCATGGACCGCAGCCACATTGAACAGATCGCCGCCCTGGAGCGGGAGTGCTTCTCCACTCCCTGGAGCGAGGCCATGCTGACTGAGGTGCTATTCGATACTCAGGCCAGCTTCATTGTGGCCGAGGCGGAGGACGGGGGAGTCCTGGGCTACGCCGGGCTTCAGGTCGTACTGGACGAGGGGTATATCGACAACATCGCGGTGGATCCCAATGCCCGCCGACACGGGGTCGCGGACGAACTGCTGGACGTGTTCTGCCGCTTTGGGGCGGAGCACTTGGCTTTCCTCACATTAGAGGTTCGGGCCTCCAACGTCCCCGCCATCGCTCTGTACCACAAGCACGGCTTTCAGGAGGAGGGCCGGCGGAAAAACTACTACACCAAGCCCACAGAGGACGCGGTGATTATGACCCGGCGGTTCTCCCGCCTGGACGCAGAACATGTCTGAGCCGATTCTCCGTCAGCTGACTCAGGCGGAGCTGGACAGCCTCTATCGCTGTGAGCTGAAGCACACCTTTCCCGCCCCTGTCTTTCGCAGATTTGTCCAGATCCCGTGGAGCGGGGTGGGTGACACCGAACAGAAACGAGGAAATTTTCGATGAATATTTTGGCCATTGAGTCCTCCTGCGACGAGACTGCCGCCGCTGTAGTGCAGGACGGCAGGACAGTCCGCTCCAACTGTATCGCCTCCCAAATTGAAATGCACACGATCTATGGAGGTGTTGTGCCAGAAATCGCCTCCCGCAAGCACGTGGAGGCCATTTCCGACCTGGCGGAGCAGGCCCTTCTTCAATCCGGTCTCACCCGGCAGGACCTGGATGCCATTGCAGTGACCTACGCCCCCGGTTTAATCGGTGCCGTGCTGGTGGGGGTCAACTTTGCCAAGGGCGCCGCCATGTCCCTGGGTCTACCTCTCATTCCGGTCCACCATGTCCGGGGACATATTGCCGCCAACTACATCACCCATCCCGATTTGACCCCTCCCTTCATCTGTCTGTGCGTCTCTGGAGGCACCACCCTCATTGTAGATGTAAAATCTTACACAGAGATGGAGGTTCTAGGCAGCACTCGGGACGACGCGGCGGGGGAGTGCTTCGACAAGGTTGCCCGGGTGCTGGGGATCGGCTATCCCGGCGGCGGCCCTATGGACCGCCTGGCCGACGGTGGAGACGACAGCCGCTATGAGCTGCCGCGAGCCCATGTGGCCGGCCACGAGCTGGACGTGTCCTTTTCCGGTCTGAAAACCGCCAGCCTGAACCTCATCCACAATACCCAGCAAAAGGGAGAAACCCTCTGCCTTCCAGACTTTGCTGCCAGCTTCGGCCGGGCAGTCAGCGAGTCACTCGTTCCCCGGGTTATGGCCGCCGCAAAAATGCGAGGCTATGGCCAAGTGGCTGTGGCCGGGGGGGTGGCCGCCAACCGGCGCATCCGCAGAGATCTGACCTCCGCCTGCCAGCACAGCGGCGACCGGCTCTTTCTGCCTGAGTTGAAATACTGCGGCGACAACGCCGCTATGATCGGCTGTCAGGGGTACTATGAGTGGAAGGCCGGCCGCAGAGCTGGCCTAGACTTGAACGCTTACGCCACACGGGATATTGCGCTGGGTTAGAATGACGGGCCAGCCCAGACCTGAACCCTTACGCCGCACGGGACAGCCCTCTGGGGCAGACGGACCCTGAGCCGTCTACAAAAATACCGCCCCGCCGGAGCATTTGCTCCGGCGGGGCGGTCTGTTCATTTGAGCATCTCAGCTGCTAAGGTCAAAAGTTTTTCGCCACTTCTACAATGTGCTCCGCGGACAGGCCGAACTGCTTGAGCAGGGCAGCGGCAGGGCCGGAGTGGCCGAACTCGTCGTTGACTCCGATGCGCCGCACGGGGGTGGGCAGCTTCTCGCTGAGGACCCCGCACACGGCCTCACCCAGACCGCCGATGATGTTGTGCTCCTCGCAGGTAATGATCTTGCCGCACTCCTTGGCAGCCTTCAGCACCAGCTCCTCGTCCAGGGGCTTGATGGTAGCCATGTTGATGACCCGGGCAGAGATACCCTGCTCCTTCAGAGCCTTACCGGCCTCCAGAGCCTCGGCCACCAGCAGGCCATTGGCGATGATGGCCACGTCTGTGCCGTCCATGAGCACCTCACCCTTGCCAATCTGGAAGGTATAGCCGTCCTCCTCATGGACGACGGGCACAGCGGCACGGCCGAAACGCATGTATACCGGTCCCACGTACTCATAGGCGGCCTTTACCATGGCACGGGCCTCCACATCGTCGGCGGGGGACATGACCACCATACCGGGGATGGAACGCATCAGGGCGAAGTCCTCGCAGCACTGGTGAGAGGCCCCGTCCTCACCCACGGAGATGCCCCCGTGGGTGGCGCCGATTTTCACGTTCAGATGGGGATAGCCGATAGAGTTGCGCACCTGCTCAAAGGCGCGGCCGGCGGCGAACATAGCGAAGCTGGAGGCAAAGGGCACCAGCCCCATAGCGGCCGCACCGGCAGCCGCGACAATCATATTCCCCTCTGCAATGCCGCAGTCGAAATGACGCTCTGGGAACGCCTTTTTAAAGATGCTGGTTTTAGTGGCCCCGGCCAGATCCGCGTCAAATACGATCAGATCCTTATGCTCAGCTCCCAGCTCTGTCAGAGCATTGCCGTAGCTGTCCCGGGTTGCGATCTTCTTCACATCCGCCATCTTACATCGCCTCCACTTCCGCCAAATGAGCCTTCAGCTCATCCATGGCGCTCTTAAATTCTTCATCGTTGGGTGCCTTGCCGTGCCAGCCGGCCTGATTCTCCATAAAGCTGACACCCTTGCCCTTGGTGGTTTTCATCACGATGGCAAAGGGCATACCCTTGGTGGCCTTCGCCTGAGCAAAAGCGGCCTCCATCTGTTCAAAGTCGGTGCCGTCAATCTCCGCCACCTGGAACCCAAAGGCCTTCAGCTTGTCGGGGATGGGATAGGGGCTCATCACGTCGTCCACCTTGCCGTCAATCTGCAGGCCGTTGTTGTCAATGATGACGCACAGATTGTCCAGCTTATAGTGGCGGGCAAACATGAAGGCCTCCCACACCTGGCCCTCCTGGATCTCGCCGTCGCCCAGCAGGGTATATACGCGGCAGTCCTTCCCCTGGTACTTAGCGGCCAGGGCCATGCCGCAGGCGGCAGACACGCCCTGCCCCAGGGAGCCGGTGGACATGTCCACGCCGGGAGTCATGTTCATATTGGGGTGGCCCTGCAGGTGGCTACCGATGTGCCGCAGGGGGAGCAGGTCCTCCTCCGGGAAAAAGCCCCGGAGGGCCAGGGCCGCGTACAGGCCGGGGGCGGTGTGGCCCTTGGACAGGACAAAGCGGTCACGGTCCTCCCACTTGGGGTTCTTGGGGTCCACCCTCAGTTCCCTGGTGTACAGGTAGGTGAACATGTCGGCGGCGGACAGGCTGCCGCCGGGATGACCGGACTTGGCGGCGTGGGTGGCTTTGAGCACGCCCATGCGCACCTTACATGCGTCGGCCATCAGCTGCTTCTTTTCTTCTTTGGTCATAATGCGTTCCTCCTCTCTGAATTACTCCGCACGGAAGCGGTACTCGGTTCTCTGCCGGTACTCCGCCCCCGCAGGGAGCACAGTGCTTGGGAAATTGTCGTGGTGGGGCGAGTCAGGGTAATGCTGGGTCTCTAAACAGAACCCCCACCGCTTTCCATAGGGCGCCCCGCCCTTGCCGGCGGGACAGCCGTCCAGATAGTTGCCGGAGTAAAACTGCACCCCCGGCTGGGTGGTCCAGACCTCCAGCTCCACACCGGTCTCCTGGCTCCAGGCCCTGGCGGCCCGGCGAAGCGAGCTATCCGCCCCATCTAGGACCCAGTTGTGGTCATAGCCCCCGGCCATTGTCAGCTGTTCAAAGGGCTCCTCTATCCGCTGCCCGATAGGCAGACCCTCCCGCAGATCCATGGGGGTCCCTTCCACTGGGGCCAGCTCCCCGGTGGGAATGGAGCCGGAAGCCGTGGGAGTATAGCGGGAGGCGAAGATCTGTATGAACTGCCCTGTCACCGGACCGCTGGCGTGGCCAGACAGATTGAAATAGGCGTGGTTGGTCAAGTTGCACAGAGTGTCGTGATCGCACCTGGCCCGGTAGTCCAAGGTAAGCCCCGCCTTTGTCAAGGTGTAGATCACCTGCACGAAAAGATTGCCGGGATATCCCTCCTCCCCATCGGAACTTTCCAAGGCCAGGGTGAGGGAGTTCTCTGTCAGGGCCTCCACTGTCCAAACCCGCTTGTCAAAGCCGCACACACCGCCGTGGAGGTGGTTGGCCCCATCGTTGGCCGCCACCGGGTACTCCTTTCCGTTGAGAGAAAAGGAGGCTTGTCCAATGCGGTTTCCATACCGGCCGATCAGTGCTCCGATGTACTTGTCCTGCCTCCGGTAGTCCTCCAGGCTGTCAAAGCCCAAAGCCACGTCCAGAGGCTGCCCTGTCCGATCTGGAACCATCAGGGTCTGGATGGCTCCGCCATAGGTGAGGATGCGGCAAAGGGTTCCCTCCCTTTCCAGGGAAATGAGCTCCACGGCCGTCCCATCCGGCATTGTCCCAAAGGGGATCCGCTGCTGTTCCATATAACATGTGCTCCCTTTCAGAAAAGGATTTTCTCTTCCCGCTGTCCTCACAGTCAGAAACGCTCTAACCAGAGAGCGCGCAGGAAAGCTTCTGGAGAGTGGTCCTCCCCCTTTCGGAGGCCTGGTTCTATTTTACAAGTTTTTCAGCTTCCAGGCAATATCATTGTAAAATATTTCTTTCCCAAATTTTTTCATCTTGGCGTCTTTGGCAGTGACAGGGAGAGCCTCTCTCTACCGGCGCTTTTAAAAGGGGCCTCGTGAGCCGACATATCCCGCCCCAGGCCCGTCTTGAAAGAAACGCGGCAAGAGTCATTCCTGCCGCGCTGCTATTCCGGTTCCTCGCCTCGCCCTGTCTCCAAAAAGGCCTCTTCCTCCTCGTACATCACGTCCGACAGGTCCTCCCAGCGCCCCTCCAGGCGCCTCACCCCCTTGACCAGCGTCCGGACCTGTTCGCCGCTCAGCCCCGTCCACCGGGCGATCGTTTCTCCGGGAATCAGCGTCTCCCGCCAAACGCGAAGGGCGATCTCTTGCCGAATCTCATGTTCCTGCATACTATGTCCACCTTTCTGTTCCACTTATTGAAAAGAGCGCCATTGGCTCCCTTGTAAAAGGAGACCGTATTCTATCGCTTATCATATCACGCTTGTGTGCGTCGCACAATATTTTTCAGTGCAATGCTTACTGCCAATATGTTCGTCCATCCTATATGCTGAGTGCAATAAACGCAGGGAGCAGTGGGCATGAGGCAAATGTATAAGCAAAACAACATAGAAATCGGCGCCCGAATCCGCTCTGCACGGGAAGAAATTGCGCTTACACGGGAGCAATTTGCGGAAGCGGTGGGCATTTCTTCCCAGTTTGCCGCAGACTTGGAGCGGGGCCGAATGGGTGCCTCTCTGGAAACAATCTGCCGTATTTGCCTTGTGCTTGGCGTCCCGGCGGACCGGATTCTGCTGGGTGCCCGGCCAAAGCCGGGGGAAGCGGCCATGCAGATTCAAGCAATGCTGCAAGAGGTGGCCCCTCAATACCACCCCTACCTGATTGAAACCCTCCGCAGCCAGATTGCATTGATTGAGGCAGTAGAAAAAAACGGTACAAAGTCAGTATAGCGGGTTCACCCGTCGAAAACACACGAAACGCCAGCCCTGATGTAAATCAGGGCTGGCGTTTTGGCGTATGAGATGGGGCGGCTTACAGGGTCTTTAGCTGTTCCTCCAGCTTGGCCACCAGGGCGCGGAGCTGGACAGCACGCTCCTGCTCGGCCTTCACTACGTGCTCGGGGGCCTTGTTCACAAAGCCGGGGTTCTGGAGCTTCGCCTCCAGCTTCTCCAGCTCGGCGCGGTTCTTCTTCAGCTCCTTCTCCATGCGGGCCTTCTCCTTCTCCAGGTCCACCAGCTCCGCCATGGGCATGGAGGCCTGGGCGGCGTGGGTGACCACGGTGACGGAGCCTGCCTCTGGCGCGGTGCCGGGGGCCACGAAAGCCACCTCGCTGGCGTAGGCCAGCTTCTTCAGGAAGGGCACACCCAGCTGGAACAGCTTCTCGTCCTCCGGCGCGGCGGCCACGGTGAGGTGGGCCTTCTTGGAGGGGGGCACGTTCATCTCGCTGCGGCGGGTGCGCACCGCCCGGATCAGGTCCATGATAAGCTCCATGGCCTTCTCCGCTTCCGGGCAGTCCAGCTTCTCGTCGGCCACGGGCCAGCTGGACAGCATGAGGAAGTCCCCTTCGTGGGGCATGGCCTGCCAGATCTCCTCGGTGATAAAGGGCATAAAGGGGTGGAGGAGCTTGAGCATCTGGGTGAGCACCCAGCAGAGCACCTGCTGAGCCCGGACCTTGCTATCCTCGTCCTCCCCCTGGAGGCGGGTCTTGGTGAGCTCGATATACCAGTCGCAGTAGTCGTCCCAGATAAAGTCATAGATCTTCTGGGCGGCCACCCCCAGCTCGTACCGGTCCATGTTCTCGGTGATCTCCCAGATGGCCCGGTTCAGCTTGGAGAGAATCCACTTGTCCTCCAGCTCCAGCTTCTCGGGAAG
>CALXGD010000195.1 GCA_944387745.1 uncultured Oscillospiraceae bacterium | reverse complement strand
TTCATGGCCAGGCCGTTGATGTCCCGGTACTCGTCGGCCAGGATGGCGGGGCCGCCGTCAATGGGCTCCCCCATGCCGTTGAACACCCGGCCCAGCATGTCCCCGGACACCCCCAGCTGGAGGGGGTGTCCCAGAAAACGGATCTTGGACTCCGCCAGGTTGATGCCGGCGGAGTTTTCAAACAGCTGCACCACCGCGGCGTCCCCGTTCACCTCCAGCACCTGGCAGCGGCGGACAGAGCCGTCGGTGAGCTCGATCTCCCCCACCTCGTCATAGGTGACCCCTTGAACCCGGTTGACCACCATCAGAGGGCCGGAGATCTCCTGAATCGTCTTATATTCCCGGATCATAGCGCACTCTCTCCCTTCTGGGCAGCGGCCTCAAGCTCATCCTCCATCTCCCGGTCCATGGCGGCATAGGCCTCCTGATACTGGTCCGCCGGCACCGACTTAGCCCGGCCGATCTTCTCCCGCACAGGGATACTGAACAGGTCGGCGATGACCCCGCCCCGCTCCGAGGCGGCTCGACACCGGGCGTCGTACTCCCGGATCAGGGTCAGCAGCCGGGCCTGCCGGTCATACTCCGAGTAGGAGTCGATGTCCACAAAGGAGTTCTGCTGCAAAAAGTCCTCTCGGATCATCTTGGCCGTCTCCAGTGTGATCTGGTCAGCGGCGGACAGGGAGTCCTTGCCCACCAGCTGGACAATCTCGTTCAGGCTGGCCTCCTCCTGGAGGACACCCATGGCCCACTCCCGGTTCTGGAGAAATTCCTTCCCCAGGTGCTCGTCGTACCAGGGCTTCAGGCTGTCCAGGTACAGGGAGTGGGAGGTGAGCCAGTTGATGGCGGGGAAGTGGCGGCGGTAGGCCAAGGAGGAGTCCAAAGCCCAGAACACCTTCACGATGCGCATAGTGGCCTGGCTGACAGGTTCGGACAGGTCGCCGCCCGGTGGGGACACGGCCCCCACGGCCGTCAGGCTGCCCCGGCGGTCCTCTTCGCCGCCGCACAGGCAGGACACATCTCCCGCCCGCTCGTAGAACTGGGCCAGACGGGAGGACAGGTAGGCGGGGTAACCCTCCTCGCCGGGCATCTCCTCCAGACGGCCGGACATTTCCCGTAAAGCCTCGGCCCACCGGGAGGTGGAGTCGGCGATGACGGCCACGGCGTAGCCCATGGCCCGGAAGTACTCGGCGATGGTGATACCCGTGTAGATGGACGCCTCCCGGGCGGCCACGGGCATATCGGAGGTGTTGGCGATGAGGACGGTGCGCTTCATCAGGGACTGACCTGTGTGGGGGTCCACCAGCTCCGGGAACTCCCGGAGCACGTCGGTCATCTCGTTGCCCCGCTCGCCGCAGCCGATGTAGACCACCACGTCCACGTCGGACCACTTGGCCAGGGCGTGCTGCATCACCGTCTTGCCGGAGCCAAAGGGGCCGGGAATGGCCGCAGTGCCCCCCTTGGCCACAGGGAAAAAGGTGTCAATGATCCGCTGTCCCGACTGGAGGGGAATTTCCGGCGGATGCTTCCGCTTGTAGGGCCGGCCCACCCGGACGGGCCAGGTCTGCATCATAGGCAGCTCCACCTTAGAGCCGTCCTCCTTTTGAAGGACGTACACCGGCTCCGTCACGGTAAAGGAGCCGCTCTGGATAGACACAATGGTCCCCTTCAGCCTGGGGGGGAGCATAATTTTATGGAGGACGGAGTCGGTCTCCTGCACCGTGCCCAGCACATCTCCCCCGGTCACCTGATCCCCGGCCTTCACTGAGGGGATGAACTCCCACTTCTTCTCCCGGTCCAGGGCAGGGACCTGGATACCCCGGGGCAGGTTGTTGCTGCCGCTCTTCTCCCGAATGACCTCCAGAGGGCGCTGAATGCCGTCATAGATATTTTCAATCAGGCCGGGGCCTAGCTCCACAGACAGGGGGGCTCCGGTGGTGACCACCTCCGCCCCGGGCCCCAGGCCGGAGGTCTCCTCATATACCTGGATAGAGGCCGCGTCCCCGGTCATGTTCAGGATCTCGCCGATGAGGCGCTGCTCCCCCACCCGAACCACGTCGGCCATGTTTGCCTCCTCCATGCCCGTGGCCACCACCAGCGGGCCGGAGACTTTTACGATTTTTCCGCTCAATCGATTCAACCCTCTTTCAGGTCTGATTTTCCAAACGCCCCGCTCCGCCCACCCCGCCGGGGGCGGACGGCCGGAGCCGCTTACAGAATATCTGCTCCCACCGCCCGCTCCACCGCGGTGGTGATATTTTTCATTCCGATCCCCAGGGAGCCCTCTTTTCCCGGAATCAAAATGATGGCCGGAGTGAGGGCGTCCTGATACCGGGCGATCTCCGGCTGCATCTGGGCCGCCAGCTGCTCTGTCAGGTAGAGAATGGCAAAATTCTCCCTTGCCATGCGGTGGAGGGCCTGCCGGGCCTCCTCCACAGTCTCCGCCGGGCACACCTCCAGTCCCAGAGCCTGAAACCCCAGCACACTGTCCCGGTCCCCGATCACGCCGATGCGGTACATCTTCCTCCACCTCCGTTACACATAGGTCTCCCGCAGCCGCTCCCGGATCTGGGAGCCCTCCAGGCCCGCCCTGCGGCCGGCCAGGATGGTGCGGACGGCGGTAAACTCCATCTCCTTGGCATACAGATAGGCAATCACCGTCTCCTCCCCGAAGGGGATCCGCTTGGCGTCGGCCACGTATTGGGTAACGGCGTTGTCACACTCCCGCTCAAAGGCGGTAAGGGTCCCCCCCGCTGGCCGGCCGATCTTGCCACCCAGCTGGGCCGCCTTGTCCAAAGGTCCGGTCTGGAACAGCGTCCCCAGCTCCTCCCCCCGGGCGGCGGCAATGGCTTTCTCCGATACACTGCCACCCGGCAGGAGCACCTGAAGGAGAAAGTCGCTCCCCTTCTCCATCCGGGCCACCCGGACGGCGGTGCGCAGGTTGGCCGCGTCCACGCTCAGGCGCACATAGCCCTCCAGATAGGGGCTACCGCAGTCCTTGGCCAGCTGAGACATCTCCTCAAAGCAGGCCCGGTCCAGAGCCACATCGGAGCGCTGGGGATCCCGGGTTTCCCGCAGGATCTCCCGGGCCTCCTGCACCGCCCGCTGGAAGCGGGGGCTGGTCCAGGACAGGCTGTCCTTTTGGAAGCCATCTGAGAGCTCCTCCGGGTCGTAGCGGCCGCCTCCCAGGAGGAGTCGGTCTGACTTTACCCCCATGGCCTCCCCCTTCACCAAAGTCTTGGCGTTGTGATAGTCATACTTCATCTGAAAGACGTCGGCCACCCGAGGATCGGGAACCGCACCCCGGATCTCGCCGAACACAGCGGAACGGGCCTGAGCCAGCACCTGATCCAAATTCTGCCCGGCAGACAGTCCCTCCGTCCCGCCGTAGCCGCACTCGGTGAGGACCTTCAAAACCTCCCCCTCGTCCCGGGCGTCAATCATGCGGTCCATCCGCTCCCGGGTGAGCATCCGGTTCTCCATGGCGTGGATGCGGGTAGAAATCGCCAGGTAATCCGTATCTTTTTTACGGGACAAAAGACCACCCCTTTCGGGTCTGTCTTGCTGGCCGCCGCCGGGCGGCCGGCCCATTAAGCGCCAAATAGGATCTCCGCCGCCGGCTTCTCCAGCTGCTCCCGCTGGAGGCGGAGCATGGCCTCAAAGGAGCAGTTCACTTCCACCGGGCCGTCCGTCAGGATGAAGCCGCCCTGGATGGAGCGGGTCTCCTCCGACAGGGTGAGCAGGCCGGTGCCGGTGATCTGGGCTGTGGCGCTGTTGACCACCTTGCCCAGGAAGGCCCCCACCTTAGAGTCGGCCAGGGAGTCGGGCAGCTCGGGGGCCACCTGCTTCACCAGGGCCTCATTGGCGGCCACCACCACCGCCTTACCGATGCGGTTTCGGTCCTTCTGGGAGAAGATCAGCTGCTCCCGGCCTGTGGACACCGCCCGGAGCACCAGAGCAGTGAGGAGCTGAATGTACTCCTGGTCAGAGAGGGAGCACAGCTTCTCCAGGGCCTTGTCAAAGGCCTCACCCAGCACCTCCTGCTTGGCGGCAAGCTCCAGCTTCCGGCGCTCCATCTGGGCGGCGGATTTCAGGCGCTCCAGCCGCTCGGCCGCCGCCCGCTGCCCCCGGCCGAGGATGTCGGCCCGCTCCCGGTCCATCTGGGCCCGGGCCTGGGCCTGGAGGGCGGCGATCTGCTCGTCCGTCTCCCGGTTCATCCGGGCAATCTCCTGGTCCGCGTCCTCCTGGATACGGGCCATAATCTTCTCTATCCCGTCCATAGCGACCCCCCTCAGGCGCTGATGTTGATGATCATCAGCATGGAGGCCAGCAGGGACAAAATGGCGTAGAACTCCACGGTGATACACAGCACCATGCCCTTGGACCAGTCATCTGGCTTCTTAGCCAGCAGGTTGATGGAGCCAGCCGCCACCCGCCCCTGGGCGATGGCGGAGAACAGGCCGCCCAGGGCCATGGGCATACAGGCCACAAAGTACTGCATCCCCTGGGCGATGGTCAGCTCCGGCAGGGTGCCACTGAGCAGC
>CALXGD010000194.1 GCA_944387745.1 uncultured Oscillospiraceae bacterium | reverse complement strand
CCTTTGATCTTACCTTTATTAAATAATTTTGTTTCTTTATTGCAAAGATGTTTTGTGCAAGGCATAATAAATTATCTCTCCCAGCCGTTTTCCAGTAGTCGCGCTATTTAGTGAAACCGACGGAGTTCGGGCCATCACTACTTATCTTGAAAAGGGACTCTGCGGCCGGGTACTTGACCGCGCCCCCCGGTTTGGGTGTATGATATAAAGAAAAAGGAGGCGCCTGCCATGGAAAAGGGCCGGAAGGCAGTTGCCCTCGCCGGGCTTTTTAAGGAATTTTTTCAATTTGGCTGCTTTACCTTCGGCGGGGGATGGAGCATCGTCGCCCAGATGCAGCGGCTGTATGTGGAGGAGCGTAAGGTGATCACCGGGGAGGAGCTGCTGGACATCACCAGTGTGGGGCGCAGTCTGCCCGGCACCATGATCGGAAACGTGGCCATGCTGTACGGCTACCACACAGCGGGGCTGGCAGGGGGTGTGGTGTGCCTCTTCGCCATGATTCTGCCCCCCTTTCTGGTACTAACTGTCCTCACCTTCTGCTATACCGCCGTGCGGGACAATCTCTGGGTGGCGGCGGCCATGACGGGGGTTCGGGCCTCCATTGTCCCCATTATGGCTTCGGCGGCGGTGCCCCTGGTGAAAGGGGCCTTCCGTTACTCGCCCTGCGTCATTGTGGCCATTCTGTCCTTTAGCCTGTATGTGTTCTGGAACGTGAGCTGTGTGTGGCTGGTGGTAATGGGCATCGCCGGAGGGCTGCTCATCTGTGAGTTTTACGAGCGGAGAGGAGGTGGCGGCCATGGTACTCCTTGAGCTGCTTTGGAGCTTTATTAAAATCGGCTTTACCAGTTTCGGGGGGCTGTCCATGATCCCCCTGATCACCGACGAGATGCTCTCCCACGGCTGGATGACCGCCAGTGAGGTGTCGGACATTGTGGCCATTGCGGAGATGACCCCAGGGCCCCTGGGCCTGAACTGCGCCACCTTCGCGGGGATCCAGGCGGCGGGTGTCCCCGGCGCCATTGCCGCCAACCTGGGGGTACTCTCCCCCACGCTGACCCTGTGCGCGGTGGCGGCGGTGTTCTTTGAACATGTGAAAAACAACCACCGCATGGAAGAGATTCTGGTGGGGGTCCGTCCCGCATGCCTGGGCATGATCGCGGGGGTTATGTTCTCCATGTACGGCAACTATCAGACCGCCTCCGGCTCCGTGAGCCTGCCAGCGGCGGCCATTGGAGTGCTGGATCTAGTGCTGCTTCTCAAGTACAGGTGGGGAGTGCCCGCGGTCATCGGCCTCAGCGCCCTGCTGGGCCTGGGGTGCTTTGGTGTGCTGGGGCTGCAGTAGCGGGCGGCCAGGTAGGACAAGAGAGACAGGAGGTGCGCACTGTGGTGCCCAGCTATGAGACGGTGGGGGACTGGCTGGAGGAGATCTCCCGGCAGTTCCCGGACGCATTTTTTGAGGAGCTGGACGGCGGCATCCAGCTGGAAGAGGGGGCCCTCCCAGACCCAGAATTTCCTCCTGGGGAGATGTATATCATGGGGGAGTACTGCCACGACATGCTGGGGCGGTATATTGTCCTCTACTACGGCTCTTTCGCCGCCCTGCTGGCCGATGAGGACGAGGAGGGATGGAAGGAGGAGATTTTCGCAACTGTGGCCCATGAGTTTCCCCACCATATGGAGGAGACCGCCGGTCTCCACGCCCTGGACGACAAGGACGCGGAATTCCTCCGCCAGGCCCGGGAGCGCTATGGGGAGGAGAAATAAGAAGGGGAGCAGCAAAGGCTGTGGTTTGTACAAAGCGGCCCGAGGCAATTCGGGTTCCAACAAAAAATAGCCGCCGGCGGCGGCTATTTTTCTGGAAAAGATAAAGCTGTTATGGGGGTTGCGGGGCTTGTAGTGGGCCCTTCCGCCTGACAGCGGGCTATGTTTTTTCCGGTAGAGAGTCGTCCTCCCGCACCCAGTCCTCCACGTGGACCACCCGATAGTCCCGCTCTCCGGAGCGGATGACCACCCGCTCAATGCCCGCGTTGATGATGACCCGGCGGCACATGGAGCAGGAGGTGGCGTCGTGGAGGAGCTGGCCGCTCTTGGCCTCCCGTCCGGCCAGGTACAGAGTTCCCCCCAGAGTGTCTCTGCGGGCGGCGGAGATGATGGCATTCATCTCCGCATGGACGGAGCGACACAGTTCATACCGCTCCCCACTGGGCACCTGCATGGCCTCCCGGGTGCAGTAGCCCAGGTCCATGCAGTTTTTCCACCCCCGGGGGGCGCCGTTGTAGCCGGTGGAGACGATCTCATCGTTCTTTACAATGATGGCCCCGTAGCACCGGCGGAGACAGGTGGACCGCTCCAGCACCGTCTCTGCAATATCCAGGTAATAGTTTTCTTTGTCAATGCGCTTCATGGAGGACCCTCCTGCTGATTGATATTTTCTCTAGTATATCGGATGTCGCCCCAAAAGACAAGAGGGAGTGCACAACAGGGAAGGTGGGCCACTCATCCATCCGGGCTGTAATCTGTCGGGGAAGGAGCATTTGTCGGAGAAGTGTCCCCCTCCGGGACACAATTTACACTTTGTTTACGATTGATTTCTTGACGGCGGCCCCCGTCCGCGGTATCATACACGGTAGAAAAAGAAACGGTTGAGCCGGGTGTCTGTTCCGCTTGCCCTGCGTGAGGAGGCTCTCTATGATCCGCAATGCGATTCAGCGGCTTATGTATGGCCGCTATGGAAACGACCAGCTGAATGTAGCTCTGCTGGTCCTTTATTTCGCCCTGTATTTTCTCCATATCGTGACGAGCTTTGCCCTTTTGTACTGGATCTCCTTCCTGGTCATCGCCTGCGCCCTGTTCCGGATGCTGTCCCGCAATCTGGGACGCCGGCGGGAGGAGAACGCCAAATTTCTGCGGCGGGCCGGCCCGCTTCTCCAGTGGCTGCGCCTGCGCCGGACCATCCATCAGGATAAGGAGCACTGCTATTTCAAGTGCCCCAACTGCGGCCAGCAGCTGCGGGTGCCCCGGGGAAAGGGGAAGATCACCGTCACCTGCCGCAGCTGCGGTGCCACCTTCGATGAGAAAAGCTGAGAGACGGATTTTATGCCGGAGGCAGACCTCCGGCATATTTTTTACCTGGTCCAGAGGGGAAACCTGGCCTTCCCCTCGTGTAAGCCCCAATTCGCCTCTGTGTTCCCGACCGCAGGGGGCGGGAACGTCAAGCAGAGGGCAGGGCTTTGAGGCGCAAAAGAAAATTGAGAACCATGAAAAGGGAGAATTTTTATTTTATCCGTTCAGTTTTTCGCCGAAATATGGTATACTGTACCCAATACTGCAGTGAAAAAGCTCCGCGGCGCGGCCGCGGAAGAAACCTGTGAGAAGAGAGGAGACTCCCCATGACTTCCATGTATGACGTTGCCATTCTTGGCTGCGGCGAGGCCGGCATCTTCGCCGCCTATGAGCTGGCCCGCCACCGCCCAGATTTGAAAGTGCTGGCCCTGGACCAGGGCCGGGACATCTACCACCGCAGCTGCCCCATTGTGGCGGGCAAGGTGCGGGAGTGTATTCACTGCTCCGTGTGCGACACCATGTGCGGCTTCGGCGGCGCGGGCGCCTTCTCCGACGGGAAGTTTAATTTCACCACCCAGTTCGGCGGCTGGCTCACCGACTTTATGGAGCCCCGGCAGGTGATGGAACTCATCGACTATGTGGACTCCATCAATGTGGCCCACGGGGCCACCACAGAGTTCTTCTCCACCGAGAGCGACGCGGCCCGGGCCCTGGCCCGGCAGGCCCTGGGCTATGACCTGCAGCGCCATTATTGAAAGCCGCATCCAATGCCGCCTCGAAGGTGTCTTTAATAGCAGGGACCAGCAGACCGGCATAAATTTTTGCCATACCATTGATAGTCTGCACGCTTTCTTTC
>CALXGD010000193.1 GCA_944387745.1 uncultured Oscillospiraceae bacterium | reverse complement strand
TTGATGTGCCCATGACCCTCCACGAGCCGGTGGTAAAGGGCGGCGGCGAGGGCAACCTCATGGAGCTGCTGGACGTGGAGACCCCCGCCAGCGACCTGTGCCCCCGGTACACCGCCCGGATGGTGCGAAAGGTGAAGATCGGCCCCTCCCCCAAGTGGATGCGGGAGCGGCTGCGGGCCATGGGAGTGCGGCCCATCAATAACATCGTGGACATCACCAACTACGTCATGCTGGAGTACGGCCAGCC
The DNA here is from genome assembly GCA_944387745.1 of uncultured Oscillospiraceae bacterium. The sequence continues at coordinate 5,861 of CALXGD010000193.1, read as the reverse complement.
CATGCACGCCTTTGACTACCGCTATGTGAAGGGTGGGAAGATCATCGTCCGCCGGGCGGAGGACGGGGAGGAGCTCACCACCCTGGACGGCAACGTGCGGAAGCTCAACTCCAATATGCTGGTCATCGCCGACGAGCACCGGGCCGTGGGCCTGGCGGGCATCATGGGCGGCCTGAACAGCGAGATCGTGGAGGATACCACCGACGTGGTGTTCGAGTCCGCCAACTTTGACGGCACCACCATCCGCCGCACCGCCCTGGCCCTGGGTATGCGCACTGAGGCCAGCGCCAAGTATGAGAAGGGGCTGGACCCCCTGAACACCCTCCCCGCCGTCCAGCGGGCCTGTGAGCTGGTGGAACTGCTGGCCGCCGGAGAAGTGGTGGATGGAGTCATTGACATCCTCAACTATGTGCCCCAGCCCCACACCATCACCATGGACCCCGACCGGGTAAACGCCCTGCTGGGCACTGACATCCACCCGGTGGACCAGTATCAGTACCTGGAGCGGGTGAACATTCTCACCGAGAAGCACGACTTCCCCAACGGCCCGGCAGAGGTGATCATCCCCTCCTGGCGCGCCGACGTGGAGGGCATTGCCGACCTGGCCGAGGAGGTGGCCCGGTTCTACGGGTACAACAAGATTCCTGTCACCCTCATGCGGGGGCAGACCACCCGGGGCGGCTACTCTCCCATCCAAAAGCTGGAGAACAGGCTGGGCGAGCTGTGCCGCGCCTGCGGGTACGATGAGATCATCACCTACTCCTTTATTTCTCCCACCCAGTACGACAAAATCCGCTGGGCGGCCGACGACCCCCGCCGGGAGAGCTTCAAGATCCTGAACCCTCTGGGGGAGGACACCTCCATCATGCGTACCACGGTGCTCCCCTCCATGCTGGAGATCCTCTCCCGGAACTACAACTTCCGCAATAAGTCCGCCCGCCTGTATGAGCTGGGCCGCATCTACCTCCCCGGCGGAGCGGACGGCCTGGCCGTGGAGAACAAGGTGCTGTCCGTGGGGGCCTATGGAGAGGGCATGGACTTCTTCGCCCTGAAGGGGACAGTGGAGGCCATTTTGGAGGACATCCGGGCAGAAAATGTGCGCTTTGAGGTCCCCGCCCAGGTCAATCCCTCCTACCACCCCGGCCGGGTGGCCGAGGTATACGCCGGGGACCAGAAAGTCGGCGTGTTGGGCCAGGTCCACCCCCTGGTCATGGCCAACTATGGCGTGGAGGCGGAGTTCTACTGCGCTGAGCTGGACTTCAACGCCCTCCTGGCCGTCAAGGGACCCGACCCGGAGTATGTGCCCCTGCCCAAGTATCCCTCTGTGGCACGGGACATCGCCGTGGTGTGCGACGAGAAGGTCACAGTGGGCGCGCTGGAGGACTGCATCCGCAAGGGGGCACGGGGCCTGCTGAAAGGTGTGGAGCTGTTCGACATCTACCGGGGAACCAACATCCCGGAGGGCAAGAAGTCCGTGGCCTTCAGCCTCACCCTCCGCGCCGATGACCGCAGCCTCACCGCTGAGGAGGCGGACGCCGACGTGAAGGCGATTTTGGAGACCCTGGAGAAAGAGCTGGGCGCGGTGCTGCGCTGATCTACTTTTCTTGAAAGAAAAGTAGGCAAAAGAACTTTGTGGGAAACTGCACGTCGCCTCTTATCATCGGAAAGATTTCTCCATCCGTACTGTGCAAAAGCCTTGCAATTTTCGAAAATACGCGCTATAATTCCTTTTAGCCGTTCCATGCGGCAGACAACAAAAAGGGAGCTCGCAGACGGGCTGAGAGGAAGCTGTACGCTTCGACCTGTGACCTGATTTGGGTAATGCCAACGTAGGGACATATCCGGTTTTAAACCGCGGGGCTGTTCCTGCTTGACCAGGACAGGCCCGCGGTATTTTATTCCCATTCATTTTCGGAAAGAAGGCATTGCCCCTATGCTGGGTATTTTTTTAGACAACGTTCGAGCTGCCGTTCCACTCATCCACAACATCACCAACTATGTCACCGTCAACGACGTGGCCAACATGGTGCTGGCCTGCGGAGCCAGTCCCATTATGGCCGATGGCATTCAGGACGTGGAGGATATCGCCCGGCTGTGCGGCGGACTGAATTTAAATCTGGGCACCCTGCGCCTGGAGAGTGTCCCCGCCATGGAGCTGGCCGGACGGACAGCCAACGCCCAGGGAAAGCCGGTGGTTCTGGACCCAGTGGGGGCGGGGGCCAGCGCCGCACGCACGCGGACTGCTCTGGAACTGCTGGGGAAGCTGGACATCACCGTCATCCGGGGCAATATCTCCGAGGTGAAGGCACTCCTAGTCGGCTCCGGCTCCACTCACGGAGTGGATGCAGCAGGCGTGGACCGCATTACCGAAGAAAATCTGGATGCGGCCGCCGCCTTTGTGAAGGGGGTCGCCCGACACTTCCGCACCATCGCCGCCGTCACCAGTGCCATTGACCTGGTGAGCGACGGGGAGCGCTGCTATGTGATCCGAAACGGCCGGCCGGAGATGGGGCGGATCACCGGCACCGGCTGCCAGCTCTCCGGGCTGACGGCGGCGTTCCTGGCGGCCAATCCGGGCCGGCCCCTGGAGGGAGCCGCCGCCGCCGTGTGCGCCATGGGGCTGGCCGGGGAAATCGGCTGGGCCAACATGCTGCCCGCCGACGGCAACGCCACCTACCGGAACCGCATCATTGACGCCGTCTATCATATGGACGGCGAAGCCTTGGACAGGGGGGCAAAGTATGAAATTCGATAAAAAGGCCCTGCGGCTGTACGCCGTGACCGACCGCTCCTGGCTGGGAGAGAAAACCCTGGCCCAGCAGGTGGAGGCAGCCCTGCGGGGAGGCGTCACCATGGTCCAGCTGCGGGAGAAGCATCTGGACCGGGCCGGGTTTCGGGCGGAGGCCTTGGAAATCCAGGCCCTGTGCCGCCAGTACGGGGTTCCCTTCCTCATCAATGACGACGTGGACCTGGCACTGGAGCTCCAAGCCGACGGGGTTCATGTGGGTCAGGAGGACATGGAGGCGGGCCAGGCCCGTGCAAGGCTGGGACCGGACAAGATCATCGGCGTGTCCGCCCACAGTGTGGATGAGGCCCTCCGGGCTCAGGCGGCGGGGGCCGACTACCTGGGGGCCGGGGCGGTGTTCCACACCGGCACCAAGGGAGACGCCGGGGCTCTGTCCTATGAGACCTTGAAGGCCATCTGCTCCGCAGTGCAGATCCCCGTTGTAGCTATTGGAGGTATTGACCTCCAAAACATGGGGCAGCTGGCGGGCAGCGGCATCCAGGGGGTGGCGGTGGTCTCCGCCATTTTCGCCCAGTCCGATCCGGAACAGGCCGCCCAGATGCTCCGCTCCAAGGCGGAGGAGGTGGCGGCCCCATGAAAATTCAGGGGGCAATCTTTGATTTAGACGGCACTCTGACCGACTCCATGTACATTTGGAATGAGGCACCCAAGGCTCTGGTCCGACAGTTCGGGGGCACTCCACCGGACAATCTGGCGGAAGAGATCAAAGAGATGGGCCGGCGGGAGGCATCTGAGTACATGGTCCAGCGGTTCCATCTTCCCTGCACCCCAGAACAGGTCATGGACGGAGTAAATCATTTGGTCACTGGAGAGTACCGAGACCGCGTCCCGCAAAAGCCGGGGGCTGACCGACTGCTAGAGCGGCTGTCCTCCCTGGAGATCCCCTGCGGCGTCGCTACGGCCAGTGAATCGTTTCAAGCCAGAGACGCCCTGGTCCGGCTGGGGCTGTGGAGACATTTTCTCTTTGCCTTCAGCTGTCTCCAGTACGGCTCCAAAAGCAGGCCGGATTTGTATCTGGCCGCTGCCCGAAGCCTGGGCAGCACTCCGGAACACACCATCGTCTTTGAGGACGCCCTCCACGCCGCCCGCACCGCAAAAGCCGCCGGCTTTCTGGTGGCGGGAGTGTACGACCCCTCGGCGGAGGGGGACCAGGATGCGCTGCGGACCCTCTGCGATTGGTATCTGCCCAGGCTGGACGCCCCGTCCTTCCTGGCGGAGCTGGGATAAGCGGGATACAGGAAGCGTTCCTCTGTCCCGCCCAAGCGGCAGCTTGGGGGCACCACCTGCTGCCGCGATAGAAAACTTCAATGGCTGTTCTTAAGGAAAGGAGATATTCGCATGAAAACAGCATTGACGATCGCTGGAAGCGATTCCAGCGGAGGCGCCGGAATTCAGGCCGACATCAAGACCATGACCGCCAACGGCGTATATGCCATGAGCGCGGTGACGGCCCTGACGGCCCAGAACACCACCGGCGTCTACGGAATCTTGGAGTCCACCCCGGAATTTCTGGCCAGCCAGTTGGACTGCATTTTCACCGACATCTATCCCGACGCGGTGAAAACCGGCATGGTCTCCTCCGCGGGCCTCATTGAGGTCATCGCGGACAAGCTGAGGCAGTACGGGGCCAAAAACATTGTGGTAGACCCGGTGATGGTGGCCACCAGCGGCTCCCGTCTGATCTCAGAGGACGCGGTGGAGGCGCTGAAAACACGTCTGCTCCCCTTGGCCACTGTCCTGACCCCAAACATTCCAGAGGCGGAGGTTCTCTCCGGCCTGTCGATCTCCAGCCCGGAGGACATGGAGCGAGCCGCCCAGTTCATCGGTGAACACTACGGCTGCGCCGTGCTGTGCAAGGGGGGACATCGGCTCAACGACGCCAACGACCTGCTGTGGCGAGAGGGGACCTACAAGTGGTTCCGGGGCCGCCGGATCGACAATCCAAATACCCACGGCACGGGCTGTACCCTGTCCTCCGCCATTGCCTCCAACCTGGCCAAGGGCTATGATTTAGACGCCGCAGTAGAGCGAGCCAAGGCCTATCTGTCCGGGGCGTTGGCCGCCATGCTGGATCTGGGGGCGGGCAGCGGCCCCCTGAACCACCTCTTTGCCATTCCGGAATTTTCTCCGGACACCTCCTGCTGACCGCCCAAAATCGGGCGGCTTCAGGGCTGCCCCTTTGAATTGGAACAATATCAAATTTCAAAGTAAAGGAGAAAATATTTATGGAACGCAACTACACAACTCAGATGGACGCCGCCCGCCGGGGGATTATCACCCCAGAGCTGGAGACTGTGGCCAAAAAGGAGCGCATGACGGTAGAGGAGCTGCGGCCCCTGGTAGCCTCCGGCAAGGTGGTCATCCCCGCCAACCGCCTCCACACCTGCCTGGATCCGGAGGGGGTTGGCTCCATGCTCCGCACCAAGATCAATGTGAACCTGGGCGTCTCCCGGGACTGCAAGGACTACAACGTGGAGATGCAGAAGGTGCTCTCCGCGGTAAACATGGGGGCGGAGGCCATCATGGACCTGTCCAGCCACGGCAACACCCAGCCCTTCCGCCAGAAGCTCACCGCTGAGTGCCCCGCCATGATCGGCACCGTCCCTGTGTATGACAGCGTCATCCACTACCAGCGGGACCTGGCCACCCTCAGCGCCCAGGACTTCATCGACGTGATCCGCCTCCACGCCCAGGACGGAGTAGACTTCGTCACCCTCCACTGTGGCATCACCCGCAAGACCATCGATCAGATCCGCCGGCACAAGCGGAAGATGAACATCGTCTCCCGGGGCGGCTCCCTGGTGTTCGCCTGGATGTGCATGACCGGGGAGGAAAATCCCTTCTATGAGTTTTATGACGAGATTCTGGACATCTGCCGGGAGTACGACGTGACCATCTCCCTGGGCGACGCCTGCCGGCCCGGCTGTCTGGCCGACGCCACCGACGTGTGCCAGATCGAGGAGCTGGTCCGCCTGGGCGAGCTGACCAAGCGGGCCTGGGAGAAGGACGTGCAGGTGATGGTGGAGGGCCCCGGCCATGTGCCCATGGACCAGAT
>CALXGD010000192.1 GCA_944387745.1 uncultured Oscillospiraceae bacterium | reverse complement strand
AGTCCTTGTTGTGGCCAAATACATGGGTGAGGGGATAGACCTTGATAAAGCAGTCAAGGCTCTGATCCCGAATAAACTCCCGGAGCAGCACATACTCCCGGGAGGTACACACACAGTCCAGCTGGGTCTTGGCCTCCTTGGAGTAGCCTCCGATCACCTGGTCCAACGTGGCACTCTTGTGGATTTTATCGATGATAAACTGCTCAATCTCCCCCGGATGGTCACAGATGATCTCCACCTCATACAGCTTGGGACCCATGTTAAACACCATGTAGTTCATCCTGTTGATATAGACGATCTGACCCACAAAGGCATAGGCCACCACATCCAGACTGAAGGCGGAGAGCATGACCACCATAATGGTTCCCTCCACCACCAGCATGATATTTTTCAGCTCTGCTGTGCGGAAAATCTTCTTCTTCAGGATTTTCGACAGGGTATCCGTGCCTCCATAGGAGTACCCTAGACGATAGGTAATCCCAGCTCCAACGCCGTAAATTACACCGAAGAGCATCACGGCGATGAGTTTTTCCTGTAGAATGATCTCTACCTGCACATGGTTGAGCCCCCACAGCACCAGGGGATAGAGCACAGAGAGCACAATGATGTTGGAGACCTCCTGATACCCCAAGAAAAAAAAGGTACACAGTAGCATCACCAAAGTCAGGCCGTAAAAAATCAGTGCGTAGTTCACATTCACAAAGCTGGCCGCCGTCATGGACAAACCAGTGAGCCCCGTCACCACAAAACCATTGGGCAGAGCCACCCAGTTGACCGCAATGCTGCACAGAGTACAGCTGAGCACCATGGCAAACAGCACCAAAAAGCGATTGCGTTTCTTCATGCTCTCTCCCCCAGAAACCGCAGAATTTCGCCCGCAAGCTACCAACGGAGAGAATACCTTACTTTTGAGGAAAATGCAATATGTCTCACAAAGATTTTACGTTTTGCCTCATTCCCAACCGATCACCATGTCTCCCCCTGTCAGTCCCTTTGATACAATCACTGGGGCAGGGTCAAATCTCCCTCTCTGATCCATCCGATCTTCCGGAAAAACAGGCCGAACAGCCAGGTGAGGACAGCGGGGAGCACAAAGGAGATCAGAAGCAGCCCCGCCCAGTCAAAGGCACTGGGCACAATAGCCGCCGCGCCGTTGGCCAGAGCTTTGGCACTGGGGTTCACCCAGCCGGTCCACACCCCCAGCTGTCCACACAGGCCGCAGGTGCCCATGCCGGCGTTGATGGGGTCCCCGTTCATCTCCAGCTGAAACAGACAGGTGGACAGAGGGCCGGTGACAGCGGAGGTGAGAATAGCCGGGATCCAGATTTTTGGGTTTTTTACGATATTGGGCAGCTGGAGCATGGAGGTGCCCAGGCCCTGGGACACCAGGCCGCCCCACCCGTTTTCCCGGAAGGACAGCACAGCAAAGCCCACCATGTTGGCACAGCAGCCGGCCACTGCCGCTCCACCCGCCAGCCCTGTAAGTCCCAGCACCGAACAGATGGCCGCCGAGGAGATGGGCAGAGTGAGGGCGATTCCCACCAGCACGGACACCAAAATTCCCATAAAGAAGGGCTGCAGCTCCGTGGTGCGCATGATCAGCTGGCCAAAAGCGTCCGCCGCCCCACCGATGGGGGGCGCAATCACCCAGGCCGCTCCAATGCCCACCAGGATCGTGACAATGGGAGTGACCAGAATATCCACCTTGGTCTCCTTGGACACCGCCTTGCCCAGCTCTGCGGCGATAATGGCCACAAACAGCACCGCCAGCGGCCCGCCGGCGCCCCCTAACGCGTTGCAGGCGTAGCCCACCGTCACCAGGGAGAACAGCACCATAGGAGGGGCCTGGAGGGCGTAGCCGATGGCCACCGCCATAGCCGGGCCGCTCATAAAGGATGCCAGACCTCCCACGGTATAGCTCACCTCATTGATGGTAATAATCTGGGCGGTGAGAAAGCCGATGCCGAACTGGGCCCCCAGGGTGTTCAGGATGGTTCCGATGAGCAGAGAGCAAAACAAGCCCTGGGCCATGGCCCCCAGGGCGTCTATGCCGTAGCGCTTGGCGGAGATCACAATATTCTTCCGCTTGAGAAATGCCTTGAAGTTTTCCACAAGAATCCCCCGCTTTGTCGTAGTTTCCAATCCTTCCACCTGCTCCGCCCCGCAGGGGGCGGGGCAGGCCGAGGAAAAATTGGACGTTGTAAAATTTGCGAATAAACAGGAATGGTATGCAGGTGTCTTGACACCTGCATACCACATCATAGCGGCTCTTGGGCCGCTTGTCAATCTTTTTTTGCGTGGGAGCGATTCTCGGAAAATTGCGGGGAGAGCGGGGCGACGCAGAGGGCGCCCCCTGCAAAGGCATTGGGCAACTTTATAGTGGGGCCGGCCTGTGCGCCGGCCCCGATTGGTTCCCGTCATTCCGGGGCTCCGAAGGGGCCGTGAAAATCCGGCGCTCGGGCGGTCCTCAAAAATGGGGCGCACACATAGGTGCGCCCTACTTGAGCAAAAACCCCGCCTGGTCCAGGGCGGTGCACACCCGGTCAAAGGCCTCTTGGCTGGGGCACAGAAGGTTGTGGAGGTGGATGCTGCCGGTGAGGTCGGAGAGGGGCTTGGCGCTGCTCTCTGATACAGAGCGGATAAATTCCCCTACATCATACCGAGAGGACAGGTGGAGCTGGCCGGTGAGCTGGCCGTAGACGGGGTGCTCCACCACCACGTCCACCACCTGACAGCCCTGGTCCACCATAATCTGTAGCTCCCGCGCCATTCCCTCCCGGTCGTGGACACAGGCCACGGTGCGCCGCAGAGCGGCGCTCTCCCGGGGAAGCACATAGCCCCGGGGGGTGGCGGCAATCTCCACGCCGGAGGCCCGGAGGAGGGCCACATCACCCACAATAATCTGTCGGCTGACAGAGAATGTCCGAGCCAGGGCTGCGGCGCTCACCGGCCCCTCGGCCTGCATCAGCGTGGTTAGAACGGCGGTCCGGCGGGCGGCGGCCTCCATGAAAATTCCTCCTTGCCATTTGATTTTCAATGGAGCTATTGTACTACAAATCCGTTCCGGATGCAACGCGAATGGAGAAGTCCCTCTGCGGATTCTCAAAGATTTCCGTCTCCCCCAGCCATCCCACTTCCCGATGCCCGGCAACCGGCTCTGGGAGAGCTCC
>CALXGD010000191.1 GCA_944387745.1 uncultured Oscillospiraceae bacterium | reverse complement strand
GTGACCTTCGTGATCACATTTTCTACCGTCATCATTATGATGCTGCCCATCTCCTGCTTCTCCATGGACGAGGCGGCCAAGTGGGACCGGTTCGCCCGGTCCTTCCCCCTCGAACCCCGGACCATTGTGGGGGCGAGATACCTGTTCACCCTGCTGGTCCTGCTGGCCCTGCTCGCCTTCAGCAGTGTGTGCGCCGTGTTGATTGACCTGCTGCACATCGGGGACGCCACCCTGGCGGAAAACCTGGGGGCCATGCTGGGTTCCCTGGGGATGGGCCTGCTGATTGTAGACATTTTGCTCCCCCTGTGCTACAAGCTGGGGCCGGAGCGGGCCCGGCCCTATCTGCTCGCTGTGCTGTTCACCCCCTTTGTGGCCGTCTTCCTGCTGCTGCGGTTTGGGAAGGACCTGGGCCTGAGCCTGGACTTTTTGAACCGGCTGCCGGAGTGGAACGCCCTGGGGCTGATCAGTCTGTTCCCCCTGGTGACGCTGCTGGGGCTGGCTGTCTCCTTCCTGCTCTCCTGCCGCATTCTGGACCGGAAGGAGTTTTGACCGTGAGAGGGCGGCTTCTCCTGTGGGCGGGGCGGGGAGCGGCGGCGTGCTCCGCCCTGCTCCCCTTCACCGGGGTCATCCGGCCAGCCGGACCAGCGGCCTGGGCCCTGCTGGCCCTGTCCGTCCCTCTCATGCTGGCGGGGGGCAGGGCGGTGGAGCCGTGAATTTTCCACCATGCCCGCGGGAATTTTGGGAAAAGCGTCCGCTGCAAAATGCGCAGCAATCGCCCTGTCAAGGGGGAGATGCCCTGCGGCGGCAGAGGGGGCGAGGTCTTTTTCTGTCCCGGGGTTTGACAGGCGGGCGGGCTCTGGTATAATAGGGGAAGTATTTCCCCAGGCGGTCAGCCGCCTGAATGTACATACCAGGAGGTCCCTATGAACTTTGACCGCGATCTCTTTCTCCCCGTCAGCCGGGAGGACATGGCCCGCCGTGGCTGGGACTTTTTCGACATTCTGATTATCACCGGGGACGCCTATGTGGACCACCCCTCCTTCGGCCCCACCATCATCGGCCGGGTGCTGGAGGCGGAGGGCTACCGGGTGGCCGTCCTGGCCCAGCCCGACTGGCGTTCTCCGGAGGCCTTCACCGCCCTGGGCCGGCCCCGGCTGGCGGTGATGATCTCCGCCGGCAACTTGGACTCCATGGTGGCCCACTACACCGCCGCCAAACAGCGCCGCCACGACGACGCCTACTCCCCCGGCCGGAAGGCGGGGCTGCGCCCCGATCACGCTACGGTGGTGTACGCCAACCGGGTGCGGGAGGCGTTTGGGGACATCCCTGTCATCATCGGTGGCCTGGAGGCCAGCCTGCGCCGGTTCGCCCACTACGACTACTGGGAGGACAAGGTGCGCCGGTCCATCCTCTTTGACGCCCAGGCGGACATCCTCACCTACGGCATGGGGGAGGAGGCCTCGGTGGAGATCGTCTCCCGCCTGGCCTCGGGCACGCCTGTGTCTGAAATTACCGACGTGCGGGGCACCTGCGTGGCTGTGCGGGACCCCGGCGTGTGCGCCTACCCCAAGGTGGAGGTGCCCTCTTTTGAGCAGGTATCCGCCAGCAAGGAGGACTACGCCCAGGCCAATATGATCGAATATAACGAGCACGACCCCTTTGTAGGGAAGGCCATCCTACAGAGGCACGGCCGGGATTTTCTTTTGGTCAACCCCCCCGCCCTACCTCTGACCACACAGGAGCTGGACCGGGTGGCGGAGCTGCCCTATGTGCGGGAGCCCCACCCCATGTATGACTCCATGGGGGGCGTCCCAGCCATCGAGGAGGTGCGCTTCTCCATCACCCACAACCGGGGCTGCTTCGGGGCGTGCAATTTCTGCTCCCTGGCCTTCCACCAGGGGCGGGTCATCTCCGCCCGCAGCCACGAGAGCGTCCTCCGGGAGGCCAAGCTGCTCACCCAGCACCCCGGCTTCAAGGGGTATATCCACGACGTGGGCGGGCCCTCCGCCACCTTCCGCCACCCCTCCTGCCAGAAGCAGCTGAAACACGGCCTGTGCAAAAACCGGGCCTGTCTGGCCCCAGAGGCCTGCCCCAACCTGGACGCGGACCACACCGACTACATGATGCTCCTGCGGAAGCTGCGGGAGCTGCCCGGCGTGAAGAAGGTATTCATCCGCTCAGGCATCCGCTTTGACTATTTGATGAAGGACCCCAGCGGGGAGTTTTTCACCGATCTGGTACAGTACCACATCTCCGGTCAGCTGAAGGTGGCCCCAGAGCACTGCGTGGCCCACACCCTGGACTACATGGGCAAGCCCCACATTGAGGTCTATGAAAAATTCCGGGAGAAATACTTTAAGCTCAACCGGCGCTACGGCAAGGACCAGTACCTGGTGCCCTACCTCATCTCCTCCCACCCCGGCTGCACTCTGGAGGACGCGGTGCAGCTGGCGGAGTGGCTGAACCGGCAGGGACACATGCCCGAGCAGGTCCAGGATTTTTATCCCACCCCCGGCACCCTGGCCACCTGTATGTGGTACACGGGAATTGATCCGAGGACCATGGAGCCGGTGTTTGTCCCAAAATCTCCCCACGACAAGGCCCTTCAGCGGGCTCTGATGCAGTGGCGGAAGCCCCAGAACCGGAAGCTGGTGCTGGAGGCCCTCCATAAGACCGGACGGGAGGATTTAATTGGCTACGGCAAGCACTGCCTGGTGAAGCCGGACAAGGGGCAGGCCCCCGGAGCCACCCCCGCTCAGAGGCGCCCCGCCGCCCCCAAGGGCGGAGCGAGCCGCGCCCAGGGCCGGGAGGAAAAACGCGGCGGCGCCCCCGCCCGCTCCGGCCCACCCAAGCGCAAGGCGGGCTGGGCCAAGCCCGCCGCCCCCAAGAAGGGCACCAAGGGAAGGAAGCGGGGATAATGCAATCGTTTCGGAAAGGACGGAGATATCATGGCGGAAATCAAATGCAGCTGCGGCGGAACATTCCAGTACCTGGGACCAGAGTTTCTCCGCACGGGAAACATTCAATTTCTGATGGGTAAGGATGTGGAGGAAAGGTGTATTCCCGGCGATTTGTACGTCTGTGACCAGTGCCGCTGCCTGCGCTTCTGCGCCGCCGACTCCTGGCTCTCTGAGCGGCGGGCCTGGTGGGAGAAGGAGCGCTCAAAGGCAGAGCGGACCCAGCACCTCCAATCGGACCGGCTTGCGGCCTTCCTGCGGGATTTCGCGGAGTACAGCGACAAGAAGCTAGAGCGGATCGCCGCCCCCTCCCTCCTCTCTGGGTATGACGAGGTGGCCAGGGCGGCCGCGCAGCAGCTGCTGGCGCAGCGGAGAGCAAATCCCCACGCCGCCCCTCAGGAGCCGGAGCAGGTCCGACAGCCGGAGTCCCGCCCCAGCTGGACCAGAAGGAAAAACTCTAAGCCCCCCTGGGAGAAGTGAGGCTGTGGCCCCTCTCTCCAGGGCCGTTCGACCGCAATCAAAAAACAAGGCCTGGGACTGTTTCAGTCCCAGGCCTTGTTCGCTTCTTCTCAGGTTGGATAGACTTACTTTTTCTTCTTGCTGCCCATTTTGCCCATGGCCAGCACAATCAGAGCAATGATGCCCAGCACCACGAAAATGCCGATCATGCCCTGAGCCAGCATAGCGAGGGCGCCTTCCAAATTCACAATCATTTCATGTGTCATAGTCAATTCCTCCTATCAGCCCAGGTTGGCAAAGTACTGCAGCACCACGCCGCCAGCCACCACGGAGGCGATCTGGCCGGACACATTGGCGGCCACGGCGTGCATCAACAGGTGGTTCTGGGGATCGGCCTCCTGGCCCATCTTCTCAATGACGCGGGAGGACATGGGGAACGCGGAGATACCCGCCGCGCCCACCATGGGGTTCATCTTGTTGTGGGGGGTGAAGATGTTCAGGATCTTCACGAAGAGCACGCCCACCATGGAGTCCAGCACGAAGGCCACCAGGCCCAGGGCCATAATCATAATGGTCTGAACCTGCACAAACTGCTCCGCCTTCATGGAGGCGGCGATGGTGATGCCCAGCAGCAGGGTGATCAGGTTGGCCAGGTCGTTCTGGGCGGTCTTGGACAGGCTCTCCAACACGCCGCACTCCCGGATCAGGTTACCGAACATAAGGAAGCCCACCAGAGCCACAGAGGAGGGGGCCACCAAGCCAGCGATGACGGAGACGATGATGGGGAACAGCAGGCGCATCTGGCGGGTCACGCCCTGGGGCTTGTAGGGCATCCGGATGGCCCGCTCCTTCTTGGTGGTGACCAGCTTGATGGCGAAGGGCTGGATGATGGGCACCAGGGCCATGTAGGAGTAGGCGGCCACAGCGATGGCACCGATATAGTTGGAGCCCAGGGTCTGGGACACCAGGATGGAGGTGGGGCCGTCAGCGGCGCCGATGATGCCGATAGAGGCGGCGTCCTTGAGCTCAAAGCCCATCACCGTGGCAATGATAATGGTCAGGAAGATGCCGGCCTGGGCGGCGGCGCCGCACAGGAACAGCTTGGGGTTGGACAGCAGGGGACCAAAGTCGATCATAGCGCCGATGCCGATGAACAGCAGAATGGGCATGGCCTCGCTGGCCTCAATGCCCACCTCAAACAGCCAGTCGATGATACCGGGGACCTCTTTGCCCAGTCCCTCGCTAAATTGGTTGATAACGCCGGACAGGGGCAGGTTTACTAGAATGGCGCCAAAGCCCATGGGAAGCAGCAACGAGGGCTCAAACCCCTTCTCGATAGCCAGGTAGATCAGCGCCGCACCCACCACGTACATGACAGCCTGCTGCCATGTGATGGAGAGGATGCCGTCTACTAGAAAACTGAAATCCATGTGATTTCCTCCCTTTTTCTTTCTTCTCAATACACCTTCCAGGGGCCGAGCCGGCATTTTCTTCCAGACGCAACAAAAAGACCTGCGTTTCCTTGGAAAACACAGGTCTTGTCATTTCAGGCAAAGCCAGGAGGAACTGCTTCTTCCTCCAGGATGTTGGCTGTGCCGCACAGAAGAAAGCTGTGCCGACTACTCCCCTTAGCCTGGACATCGTAACACATTTTCCGCTGAATTGTCAAGGATAGCGCCGAAAAAATTTACTTCTTCTTAATGGAGCTGGGCACAGGCCGCCTCAATGGCCGGCTCCTCCTCCCGCATGGCGGACAGGGTCAGGTCCAGCAACTTGTCCAGGTCCCAGCCCAGCAGCTCCGCCCCCTTGGAGATCACGTCCCGGGAGCAGCCGGCGGCAAACTTTTTGTCCTTGAACTTCTTTTTCAGGGATTTCAGTTCCATGTCCGACACGCTCTTGGAGGGGCGCAT
>CALXGD010000190.1 GCA_944387745.1 uncultured Oscillospiraceae bacterium | reverse complement strand
AGTGCAACAGAAATAGACTGCCGGCCCTCGGGCCGGCGATGGTGGAAAGGTGAGGTAAGAGCTCACCCGATGGCTGGGAACAGCCCATCGCTGTAAACTCTATCCGGAGCAACGCCGTGGAGGGACATATAGGCCGGCCCGGCCGTCCCGGGGAGGCGGCTTGAGCGTACCGGCAACGGTGCGTCGAGATAGATGGCTGTCTTAAAAGACAGAACCAGGCTTACAGGCCCGCTTGCACCAAAGGCCTCGGACAGATGTCCGGGGCCTCAGCTTTTTGAAAAGTCCCAATTCTTTTGTGTGTTCCCGTCCCCGCAGTGGGCGGGAACACCATGGAAAATTTTGAACCTAGGAACACAAAAGAGAATTGGGAGTTTGAAAAAGTCTTTTCGGCAGTCTGACAGTATTTTGCGGCCCACTGCCCCTGGCCGTCTGCGCCGCGTTTAATGCGCCGGGCCGGACCTGCCTCTGTCACTCCTTCTGGAAGTCGTGCTCCGCCATCCGCCGGAGCCGCTCCATATCCTCCCTTCCCTGGGGCGTGACAGCCTGGAGGCGCTGCCGGCGGGCGGGCATCTCCCCGGTCAGCTTCCGCTGCTGGCGGGCCAGGGCGCGACTCTCCCGCTGCTGGAGCCACTTGCGGGTGTCCCGAAGCACAGAGGACGCCATCATCATACACAGAGCCCTGGCTGACTGTGACAGCTGGGGATAGAGCTCCAGCACCTCGTCAATGGACACGGTGAGATCCCGCCACACCCGCTCGCCATAGCAGCACAGGGCGCTAAAGACCCACCCCCGCTGCTCCGGCGGGAGGGTATCCATCGCCGGAGCGCTGTCAAAATAAACTACAAAGCCTCGTTTTTCATTTTCCAACGAGATCACCTCCTGCTACCCTTGGTGGGAGGTGGGGATTTGTGAGACGTTTTCGTGCAATTATCCGGTACAGTAACAGTAACTGTAACTGTACCAGCCAGAGGGAAGAAAAGAGATGTCCCTGTCCGGTATAGTCCGGTCCGGTGGAGTGCCGCCCTGGGTGCGGCGGATGGGGGCAGGGCGCTTTATTTTTTTCTCCGGTCCGGCGGGGAGGTGTGTCCCCTTCGGGGACGGGGAAAGATTTCCCAGAAAAAAACCGTTTCTCCATTTGACAACCTAACCACATAGATTATAATATAGGGGTGAGACCTGTGTCTCGCTGACCTGCTTTGATTCTTGGGAGAGGAGGCCGCACAATGAACCTGGAATTGAATCAAAAACAGTTTCGCCGCCTGTTGGACCTGGTGTACATCGGGAACTGGATCCTGAACTCCACCCGCGGCGATCAGCGGTTTATAGATTACGACGAGGTGGAGAGCCTGCTGTTCGGCAAGGCCGCCGCCGAGGGGATGCCGTCCCTGGCAGAGCTGTACCAGGGGGAGATCGTCCCCTCCCGCGCCTTTGTGGAGGGTGGCATCCATGAGGCCATCATGGAGTATGAGAACAACGTATTCTTCGACATCCTGGCGGAGGATCTGGCCCGCCGGGACATGGACGACGCCCCCATCGACGAGAGCAACTATGACGAGCTCACCAGCCGCATCGACGCCTATATTGCCGAGTTTGAACAGCACGGCACCGACAACATTCTGGTGGATCTGGATACCCCATAACCTAAAGCGGGAGGGCCGATAAACGGCCCTCCCGCTTTTTTGTATATTCTGGGAAGCTCCCTTCACCGGGACCCAGCGCGCCTCCCCGGCTGAGTCCGCAATGAAATTTTCTCATGGAGCTCCTGCATCTCACTTCCTGGGCCCCATTTTTTGTGCAGCACTCCCCTTCCCTGTTATGCACGGCGGCATCCCCGTCCAAAACCAGGGGGCGGCCCAGGCGGGCCGCCCCAAGAAGGTGTCATCGAAATATTTTTCCCTCCCCGTCCAGCACCTCCCGACGGTGGAAGGTGACGAAATCGGGGGCCAGGTCTGGGTAGGCCTGGCAGAAGGCGGCCCGGATGAGCTCCGGGTTGAGGCCGGGGTTCTGGGCCTGGACCACCGCGTCCAGGGTGAGGGTGTCGCTCTGGACCTCCAGGTTGAAGCCGCGGATGAGGGGGATCAGATCCACCTCCGTGAAGCCCTTCTTAGACTTGCCGCTCTTCTTCTGGATCACCAGGCTGTCCCGGCGGAGGAGCTCCTGCATGGCGGGCTCTGACTCCTGGGGCCGGCCCTCGGAGTACTCAAAGTTCATAATATAATTTAAATAGACCAGCTCCTTCAGCTTCCGCTGGGCGGGGTAGCACTGTCGGACCACGACGCCCTCGGGCATGACGGCGGTGAGCCGGGCGGGCACGTCCTCATAGGCCGTCCCCTCCAGCAGGCCGAACTCCAGAATTTCGCACTGGCTGGAGTAGCCCACCGACAGGGGCAGGGCGATGGACACGAAGGGGTGGCGGTGGAAGCCCTCGGTGTGCTTGATGGGGATCTCCGCCCGGGCGAAGGCCCGCTGGAAGGTGCGCATCAAATCCAGGTGGGAGATGTACTTGGCCCGGCCAGTCTTGGAAAACAGCAGGCGATCAGCCATTGCACACCCCTCCCTTCAGCAGACGGTTGGCCCCGCAGCCGGAGCAGCTTGTCCGACAGTCCGGCGTGGTCTGGGAGGCGTAGCACCGCTCCCGCTCCCGCCACAGGAAGGCGGGGGTCACCATTGGGTCAATGCGGCACCAGGGGAACACCTCACTCCGGGGCCGCTCCCGGTGGGCGTAAAAGTCCCCGTCCAGGCCGCAGGCGGCCAGGGCGTCCTTCCAGCGCTGAAAATCAAAATACTCGCTCCAGGAGTCCATCCTGGCCCCGTGCTGCCAGGCCCACTCCAGCACATCGGCCAGCCGCCGGTCCCCCCGGGAAAAGACAGCCTCCAGATAGCTGGTCTCCGGGTCGTGCCAGTTGTAGGTGATGGACCGGTCGTGCTTTAAGGCGTCCCGCAGCAGGTTCACCCGGCGCTGGTACTCCTCCCGGGTGATTTGAGCCTCCCACTGGAAGGCGGTGTGGGGCTTGGGGACAAACCAGGAGGTGGACACGGTGATCCGCACCCCCCGGGCTTTGTTGGGGGAGCACTCCCGCCAGGCGAAGTACACCTTCCGGGCCAGGTCGGCGATGCCCAGCACGTCCTCGTCGGTCTCGGTGGGCAGGCCCAGCATGAAGTACAGCTTCACCCCGCTCCAGCCCCCGGAGAAGGCGGTGCGGACGGACTGGAGCAGGTCCTCCTCCCGCAGGTTCTTGTTGATGGCGTCCCGCAGGCGCTGGGTGCCCGCCTCCGGCGCGAAGGTCAGCCCCCCCTTGCGCACCCGCTGGAGGCGCTCCATCAGGTTCATAGAGAAGGTGTCCGCCCGGAGGGAGGGCAGGGACAGGCCGATGTCCCTTGGGGCGCAGTAGTCCAGCAGCTCGTCGCACAGCCCCAACAGGCCGGGGTAGTCGGTGGAGGACAGGGAGGACAGGGTCATCTCCTGGTAGCCCGAGTCCCGGCAGGCGGCCTTGCCGTACTCCGCCAGCCGCTCAGGGTCCCGGCTGCGCACCGGGCGATAGACGTAGCCCGCCTGGCAAAAGCGGCAGCCCCGGATACAGCCCCGGAACAGCTCCAGCATCACCCGGTCGTGGACGATCTCGGTGGAGGGGATGATGGTCTTGACCGGAAAATAACTGTGGTCGAAGTCCTCCACAATGCGCTTGCGCACCGTCTCGTGGGCGCCGGAGCCCTCCTTCACCCGCATCTCGGCCAGGGTGCCGTCCTCGTTGTAGATGGGCACATAGATCCCCGGGATCCTGGCCGCCTCCTGGAGGAACTCCTCCTTGCTCCAGCCCTCCTCCCGGGCCTGGCGGTAGAGCTGGATGTACTCCAGGGTGACCTCCTCCCCCTCCCCCAGGACGAAGAAGTCGATGAATGGGGCCAGGGGCTCGGGATTATAGCAGCAGGTGCCCCCCGCCACCACCAGAGGGGTCAGCTCCCGCCGGTCCTCGGAGCGCAGGGGCAGCCCGGCCAGGTCCAGCATGTTCAGGACGTTGGTGTAAGCCATCTCATAGCCCAAAGAGAAGCCGATGATGTCAAAGTCGGAGATGGGGTCCCCGCTCTCCAGGCCATAGAGGAGCAGTCCCTCCCGGCGCATGGCCTCCTCCATATCTCCCCAGGGGGCGTAGCACCGCTCGCACCACACCCCCTTCTCTCCGTTCATCACCCCGTAGAGGATCCGGCAGCCCAGGTTGGACATGCCGATCTCGTAGGTGTCGGGAAAGCACAGGGCATACCGCAGGTCCACCTCCCCCCGGTCCTTGACCACCGCATTGTATTCTCCCCCGGTATACCGGGCCGGTTTCTGCACGTTCGGCAGGATCTGCTCCAAGGTACGGTTCATGATCTTCCCTCCAGATCTTCTTACGCGTACCTTTTATTGTACCGGTTTCCTCACGGGCTGACAAGTCCTTTTTCCCCGATTTCCATGATTTTGTT
>CALXGD010000189.1 GCA_944387745.1 uncultured Oscillospiraceae bacterium | reverse complement strand
AGGGGGAGACACATCTCCAGGTCTACCGGATCACTGACCAGGGCCGGGAGGCGGAGCTGCTGCTCAATGAGCCCTGCCCGGGAGAGAGCCTCCCGGAGCAGATGGCAAGGACCCGCCTGTCCGACTTTGCCGAGGTGGACAGCGTGGTGACCTTTGCCCTAATTCAGGGAGATAGTGCCCGCTTCTATCAGCGGACCAGCGCAGTCAGCGGACTGGAGGAGCGGGAGACGGTCATTCAGACCGGCTTGCGCACGGCCCTGGCCCTGCCTGGCGGAGCTCTGGCGCTGGCAGCGGAGGACAGCCTGGTTCGGACTGATGGGCTCTCTGTCCCCCTGGAGTCTGTGGAAGAGATTGTGCAGCTGACTCAGGCCGGCAGCGGGATCTACTACGTAGACGGGGCGCATCTCCAGGTCTGCTTTGCGGATTTTGCCGACTGGCGGCCCTATGCCTTCCTGGAGCTGGAGAAAGAGGCCTATGATCTGGAAGATTGTACCGACCTGTGGGTGACCCGGGACGGAGATGTTCTTCTGTTGATGGGCGGGCAGCGTCTGCTGTTAGACCGGGGCAGCGCGGTATCCAATCTCAGCGGGATGCTCTACCGCTCTCAGCTTCAGTGCGGACTGATGTTGGCGGGGCTGGCTCTGGGTGTCTTGCTGCTGGCTGTGCTGCTGTGGTTCCTGCTGTGGGAGCAGCGGCAGCTGCGGCTGCCCATGCTGGCGCGCTGGGGCGCACTGACAGTGGCAGTGGCCGCCCTGAGCACTGGTGTCCTAGTGCGGGGGACGGTTCTCCCCCAGAGCAGGGAAGCTGCGGAGCGGGAAGCCTACAGCGTTCTGGGGGGAATTGTCGTCCAGACCCTTCAGAGCATGGAGCTGACAGACAGCGGGCTACCCCAACGGCTGGGGAACAGCTTCGCCCAGGCAGGAGGCGACCTCTACCAAGATACTGCTGTAACAGTGTACTGTCGTGACGGGAGCGGCCAATGGACTGTGGTGCAGAGCAATTCCGGCCTGCCCAAGGGAGTCCGGGCGGAGCTGAGCCCCAGTTTTCAGCTGGCCCAGGCGGAGCAGACCCTGGAGGGCGCACCTGTGTTCTGGAGCGAGACCCGAGAGGGCACGCCTCACTACTGTCTCTATCAGACACGGGGAGATGTCCTCCTGGCGGCGGATGTGAACGGAGGCGCCCTGTTGGAAGCCAGCCAGGAGAATGTCCAGTGGATGGTTCAGGGGATGACTGCCCTGGCGGTGCTGCTCACCGCCCTGACTCTGGCCATTCTGTGCTGGATCAGCCTGGGGCTGCGTCGCCTCCTCATCGGCATGGAGCGGCTGGCGGCGGGAGAGCGGAAAATCCAAGTGAATTGGGGAGGCGGCGATGAGCTGACCAGCCTGGCTGAGGATATGAATGCCCTGTCAGACACGCTTCAGGACGTGGACCGGCAGCAGAATGAGCTGGCCCAATCTTACCGACGCTTTGTGCCGGAGCGGGTGCTCTCCCTGCTGGGGAAAACCAGCATCCTGGAGGTGGATAAGCAGACCTTTGTATCCCGGAATCTGGCGGCTATGATGCTCTGGTTCCGATTCCCGGATCAGGTATATGAGAAGAGCGGAAGAGAGCTCTTTGACAACATCAATGAGATTCTGGAGCGCACCGCCTCCATTGTCACCCAAAAGGGGGGCGCGGTGTTCAACTTCGCCTACAACGGCTATGACGCCGTCTTTGAGGGGGGGAGCGCCGCAGCGGTGAGCACTGCTGTAGCGGTTCAGCAGGAGATTCTAGACCTGAATCGGGAGCGGGAGGCGGAGGGCCGCCCGCCGGTGGCGGTCCACATCGCTCTGGACGAGGGCAACGTAATGCTGGGTGTGGTGGGGGATGAGAACCAAATTGAGCCCACCTCCATCTCCTCCAGCTTCTCTGTGGTCAAGCACCTGGTGGAGCTGTGCGGCCGTCTGGATGCCAATATCTTGTGTACAGAGGCGGTCATGGACGGGGCCAAGGGCTATGGAAGCCGCTATATGGGCAAGTGCCGGGAGGGCGACGCCTATATCCGCACCTATGAGATTTTTGACGGGGACCCCTATGAGATCCGCAAAGTAAAGGAGAGCACCGGGGAGCGATTCTCTGAGGGGGTGTACGCCCTGTACAGCCGGGACTTTTCCCGGGCTAAGGGAATTTTCCTCAGCCTGGTCCGCCGGAACACCGGTGACGGCGGCGCCCGGTACTATCTGTATCTGGCCGATCAGCTGGAGAAACAGCCGGAGGCGGAGATTAGCCTGGACTGAGGATGAGGTGAAGCGGAGAGGGCGCGGACTCGGCCCGCCTCCCCTGGTGGCTTCCTCGGTTCAGATGTGAGAGAGGAGGACAGGTATGACCCAACTGGATATCATCCGGCAGCAGGCACAGTCGGCCGCCCGCAGTGCAGCAGCCAGAGCAGAAAGCCGTCTGCACCGGGACGTCAGCCTGGTAAACCAGGCCGCCCGTTTCACAGGCAGAGCCGTCCGGCAGGGAGAGGCCGCCTGGAAGCGGCGCGGAGACACCCCACGCCGTGGAAGGCCAGCGCCCGGTGAGACGGTGGAGGAGCGGCCCCGGGCCGTCCGGCCCGCCGGAGACGGCTATGTGCGCCGTTCTCCGGTGCAGCCAGTTTGTCAGGCAGCAGACTACTGGCGGAAGAAGCTGCTTCGGGGAGTGGGTGTGGTACTGCTTGTGGTATTGATCTGCGTGGGGCTGAGTCTACTGCGTCAGCTGGGGATATTTGGACGTTAGTGTAAAAGACGACTCGTAGGGGGATTTCCTGTGTTCAGCTTTCTGTTGCGACAATTGACCGGTTCCTTTGGAATCTTTTTCCGCACGATCCGGGCGTTTTTTACCAGGCAGGTGACCCGGGTCGGGGCCTATGGCCGTCGGGCGACGAATGTTTCCCGGTATGCCGCGAAAGTGGCGTCCGTCTCGTTTCAGGGGGCGGCCGACGCGGTAAAAAAGCCCACCAAGCGGGGGGATTATATTGAGACGAAGGAATTATTCATTTCCAAGTCCTTCTTGCTCCTGCTGGCAGCAGGCCTGGTAATCGCTGGGCTGTTGATCTATTTTGTGGTGTGGCCTTTCCTCCTCAGCCACTTTTTCACAGCGCGTTTTTGGCAGGGAGATCAAGATCTGGAAAACTGGACAGGCCGGGTGATTGTCTACCGCGATGAGGACAAAAAAATTCCTATGTATCGCGGCCCCTTGGAGGATGGTGTTCTCCAGGGCCTGGGAGAGGAGTACAGCGAGGACGGCCTTCTCATCTACAAGGGCAGCTTTGCAGACGGTGTGCGCAGCGGGAACGGCTCCTGCTATAAGGACGGCGTACTGATCTATGAGGGGGAGTTCAACGGCGGCCTGTACGAGGGAATGGGCAGCCTGTTTGAGGACGGGACGCTGTGCTACCGGGGGAGCTTTGTCTCTGGACTTCGGGAGGGAGACGGCACCGCCTATTACCCCGGCGGACAGCGGGCCTACACCGGCACCTTTGCGGAGGACCACTATGAGGGAGAGGGCACTGAGTATTGGGAGAGCGGTCAGGTGCGCTACCGGGGCTCCTTTACCCAGGGGCGCTACGACGGCAGTGGCACCTTCTATCTGGAAGATGGAGATCAGCTCCGGGGGGAGTTCTCCGCCGGTCAGCCTGCGGGAACCGTTCAGTGGTATCAGGACGGCCAGCTCTGGTATGAGGGCAGCCTGAGTGACTGGATGGCGGACGGCTTTGGCACGCTCTATGCCGAAAATGGAGACGCTGTCTACGCGGGAGAGTTTGACCGGGGCACCCTGGACGGGGCGTGGCTTCTGGAGCTGACTGCCGGGGACCTGCGGGAGGCCTGCGGCGAGGCAAAGCTCATCGAGACCAACCGGGAGGACGGTTTCCTTGTGGAAAACACGGCTCTGGGTCTCACCGCCCTGTGCAGCTATCAGCAGGGAGAGACGGAGCCCCAGGTGTACCGCCTGTGGCTGGAGCCGGAGAAGAACACCTCCAGCGGGGTACTTCTCCCCTGGGAGAGCCGGGAGGAGGCGGAGCAGTGGGCCGAGCGGGACCGCGATCCGGCCCCGGAGCTGACGACTCTGCGGGGGGCAGTTTTCCAGGCGGACGGCGCTGTGGGGGGCGACTGGTTCCAGAGCCAGTACCGCTATGAGACCTACAGCTGTACCCTTCTCAGTGAGGAGGAGTTTGGCGCTCCTACAGCTGTCATTTGGAGTCGGGAATTATCCCTGCCGTCTGAGACACCGGCCGAAGATCCAGCGGCAGCCCAGGCCCAGGAGCGGCTGGACAGCCTTTTGGCCGCGTTGGATGGAGCGGCCAGCGCTGGTGGAAACAGCACCGTCACCTCCGGCCTGGGGGATGTGGAGCGGATGTTGGCTCTGATGCTCACCGCCCAGGACGGGGAGGCGCTGGTGGACGCCCTCACAGACTACTACCTGTACCGGGAGATGGCCGCCGCCTTGGAGGGCAGTCAATCCCTGTTGGAACAGAATTTAGCTGCTGCCCAAATTCAGCTGGATCGAGGCAGTGGCAGCCAGGAGGCGGTGGATGCCGCCCAGGACGAGCTGGATGAGCTGGACCGCCAGCTGGCTCAGTACGAGACGGGACGGGAGCAGGCCCTTCTGACCATTCAGGAGCTGAGCAAGCTGGATCCAGAGGAGTACGACCTGCAAAAGGTGCTTGTTATCTTTGATCCGGTGGAGCTGGATGTCTCCGCTCTGGTGACTGCAGCGGTGGAATACGCCCAGGCGGCAGCCGGCGGGGAAGCTCAGACAGATACCGCCGCCCTGGAGCGGGAGGTGAAGTCGGCGGTGCTGGATCTGGGCATGGCCTATGAATCCGTCCGCACCGCCCGGGAGGCGGTGGACCAGACCGCCGCTGGAATGGAGCGCCAGGCCCAGGCCTATGCCACCGGGAGCGGCACCAGAGAGGACCTGTACAGCGCCCAATGCGCTCGTAACGAGGCCGTCGCTGCCCTCTGTCAGAGCGTTGGAGCCTTTACTAAGCAGGCCAACCACTTAAATACCCTGTCCGGCGGCTGGGTGGCGGAGCGATACAGCTGGATGCCGGATACCTTCGCTGCTCTGTTCCAGAGCGAGATCATCCGCGGCCAAGAGGCCGCCCAAAAGGCGGAGGAAGGGCGGAAAGAACAGGAGGAGCAGGCGGCTCAGGACATTCAGAAGGAGCAGGCCCAGGCGAAGCCGGACGCTTCGGCGGAGGCGGAGCCGCAGGGGACATCCTCAGCTTCAGAGATGCCCGCAGACTGATAAAAAGTTACCCGCAAAGGAGGCGGAATCCATGGCAGACTATACGGCTCTGGTGGAGGCGGGCAGCGCCCTGGTGGAGCTGCTCCGGGAAAATCTCACCCCGGAGCCCATTGGCAACCGGGAGCTGATTGCCCTGTGCTCTCCCCATGAGAGTGAGAATAATCAGCTCACCCTCTACCTCTATCAGGTGGAGGAGGACACCCAGGGGGGGCAGAGCGGCTATTACCAGGTGGGCCAGAATGTGGAGCGCCTGCGCCCCGCCCGCTATAACCTGCGCTTTTTGGTGACTGCTCACTCCAAGGCCCCGGTGCAGCTGCGGGAGGCGGATCAATACCGCGTCGTGGGGGCCGCCCTCCAGGTGCTGAAAGATCATCCGGTGATCGAGCAGCGGTATCTGAGCGGCTCTCTGGCAGAGCAGAAGGCGACGATTCGGGTGGTGCTGGAAAAGACGCAGCAGGACCAGCTGCTGAAGATTTGGAATAATACCTCCACTGCGTATAAGCTCTCCTTTGTGGTGCTGCTCACCGGGGTGGAGATCGAGTCCCGCAGGGAGCGCCGGTTCAGCCGGGTTACCGATGTCACCATCACCACCAATCAGAAGAGCCAGGCGAGGGAGGAAAAGCCGTGATCAACATCCATGTCAGCGCCGTGTGCCGGGTGCGGGACGGCTTTACTGGTCAAGCTATGGAGTCCTCCGGCCTGGTGTGTACCCTGGACGGGACGCCCTTCCGGCCCATTGGAAAGGCGGGGGGATATCTGGTACTGGTGAATCTGGCCGCTGGGCCTCACCGCCTGTCCCTGCGCTGCCACGGCTATCAGGAGGAGTGGGTGGAGATTCGACCGGGCCGGGGCACCCAGGAGCTGGATGTGACCATGAAGCCGGGGGAGGACTACCCCTTCCGGCAGGAGGTCACCCGCCTCACCCTGACCCTGCTGGAGGGCGGAGAGCCTGCTGCTGGACAGCAGCTGTGGCTGGCAGCTCCAGGTTCCGCGGAATTGAAAATCGCCCAGACCAAGGTGGAGAAGGGCTGTACGAATTTGCGCCTCTTCTGCAAAGGGGCCGCCGCCCCCGCTGTTCCGGGAACCTACCTCATTGCCGATGGGAAGGACAGTGAGATTGTCCTCCTGCGGTCCCTGGAGGGGGAGATTGGGGAGCTGCTGGAGCCTCTTCAGCATAGCCACGGCCGCAGCCGAGCGCTGCTTCCGGCCCAACAGTACCACACCGGGACGGATGGCGTTCTCCGCGCGGCCTTTCCCGGGCCGTGCACCCTGGAGGTGTGCGGCGGGAGGGGGGAGCTGCTGGCCAGCCTGGAGCTGATTCAGGGGGAGAACCAGCAGACGATCCGGCGATGAAAGGAGCATATTCATGGCAAATCCTGTGGTCAGTACAGCGATGTGTACCTGCATTTTTGGAACCGCCCCGGTGCCGCTGATGGCGACCAGCCAACAGACCGTGTTGATAGGAGGTATGCCGGCGGCCACGATTATGGACGGGGCGCCCATCAGCAATGTGCCTACCTTTGGCATGTGCTCAAACCCGGCCAATCCAGCGGTGGCCGCGGCTACTGCCGCCGCGCTGGGAGTGCTCACTCCCATGCCCTGTGTCCCCGCCACTGTCTCCTGGGCACCGGGCTGTCCCACAGTGCTGGCGTGCGGGAAGCCGCTGCTGAACAATACCAGCAAGCTCATGTGTTCTTATGGGGGTATGATTCAGGTGAGCATGACTCCAGCCATGACGGTGAAGGTGCCGTAAGCTGTGCGGCCGGCTGGCGGAGAGGGGGAATCGCTGTTGAAGGAATACGACCTGCGGGACGTGTCCTATGAAAAACTGAATCGGGGCTATGAGAGTCAGTGGGAGCTGATGGACGACCTGTTTTCCTGGCTGGACCTGCGGATCTACTTTTTTTACAAGCACCACCAGTGGCTGGGGCCCAGGAATGACATGGGCAGTATGATGGGCCTGGTGGTCAGCCGGGAGGAGTTTGAGCACAATTTGGCCAAGGCCGCCCAGCTGGGGCTGGCGGTTCAACTGAACGGGGACGAAGCCGTCCAGCTGGAGGCGGCGCAGGAATCCATCCAAGCCAGACTGAGGCGGACACATCGGGAGTTCCCCCTGCTGCGGATATTTCAGGATTTGGAGCTGGAGGAGTTTGAGCGGGGATGCCTGGTACTTTCCTATGCCGCCGCGCTGGACAAGAAATATGAGAAGCTGCTGGCCTATCTCCAGGACGACATCACGCAAAAGGCGCCCACCACCGCACTGGCGGTTCAGCTGTTCCTGCCATTGGAGTCCACGGTGGAGGAGTATCTATCCCGGTTTGTCCGGCGGGACAGGTTCACCTGCCTCTTTGATTGGGAGCGGCTGATGGCCGGACAACTGATCCTGCACCCTCTGGTTCGGGAGTTTCTCAGTACCGGGACGGTGGCCCCCATATCCGGGCTGCGCCTTTTTGACGGGGAGCGGGACTCCCCCTCCGGGCCGCTGATCATCGGTGGGGAGACGGCCAGGCAGCTGGACTTGCTGTTCGGGGAGCCGGGTGAGCGGGTGATCTGTCTCACCGGCGGTCCAGGGACAGGCAAGCGTTTTCAGGTGGAGCACTTGATGGCCAGGAGCGGTCAAAAGTGTGTCTTTATTTCTCTGGACGGCGAGGAACCAGAGAAGCTGGCCCGGGAGGGGGTGCTGGCGGCCCGCCTCACCGGCGCTTGTCTGTGCGTGTCTCACATGGAGCGGCCGGACTCAGAGGGAAAGCTGCTTCCAGCAGAGGAGCGGCTGATCCTGGACATTTTAGACCAGGAGCCCGCCCACGAGAAGATCTTTTTCCTGTCACAGCTGCCCATCCGGGCTCGGCTGAGCCGGCTGACGGTGGAGCTGGAGGTGGCGGACCCCACCGAGGACGAACGCATCGCCCTATTTCGGGCCTTTTTGGGGGAGATAAAGCTGGGAGACGGCCTGACTGCGGAGGAACTGGCCGCTAAATTCCGCTTTTCGCCGCGGCAGATTCAGCTTGCCTGCCGGCAGGCGGTGGGACTGTCCAAGCTAGAGGGGGAGACGGCTATCCCCAGCCGGGAGATGCACCAGTGCTGCTACCGGCAGGTAGTTCACAAGCTGGGAGATCTGGCCAGCCGGGTACGTCCCGCCTTCCACTGGGACGACGTGGTGATGCCGGAGGGGCAGAAGAAGCTCCTCCAGCACGCCTGCGGCCACATCAGGTTTCAGCACCGGATCTACTCGGAGTGTGGCTTTGACAAGAAAATCGCCTATGGCCGGGGACTCTCCATTCTCTTTGCTGGTGCCCCTGGGACGGGCAAGACTATGTGCGCCCAGGTGATCGCCAATGAGCTGAACATGGAGATGTACAAGATCAACATCTCCCAGATCGTCAGCAAGTACATTGGGGAGACGGAGAAAAATCTCCAGGCGGTGTTCACTGAGGCCAAGCGGTCCAACTGCGTTTTGTTCTTTGACGAGTGCGATGCCCTGTTCGGCAAGCGCAGTGAGGTGAAGGACGCCCACGACCGCAACGCCAACGTGGAGGTGGCCTACCTGCTCCAACAGATCGAGGAGTACGACGGGGTGTGCATCCTGGCCACCAATCTGATCGGGAATATCGACGAGGCCTTTATGCGCCGCATCACCTATGTGGTCCGCTTTCCCTTCCCGGATGCAGCTATGCGGGAGGAGATCTACCGGCACACCATTCCCCCGGAGGCCCCCCTGTCCGACGATATCGACTGGGCGTTCCTGGCGGAGAAATTTGAGCTCTCCGGCGGGCACATTAAGAATATTGTCCTCTCCGCCGCCTTCTTGGCGGCCCTGGAGGGACAGAGCATCGGGATGTCCCACCTGCTGCGCTCTGCAGTGGGGGAGATGAAGAAAAATGAGATCGTAGTGGTTCGGGAGGAGCTGCGGGAGTACGCGGACCTGCTGGACGGCTGAAATTTAAGGAGGAAATTGACATGACCATTACCAAACACGAGGACGGAAAAAATTTGACGCTGGCCCTGGAGGGGCGGCTGGATACGACCACCGCGCCGGAGCTGGAAGCGGAGCTGAATGCCAGCTTGGACGGGATCAAGGAGCTGACCCTGGATTTGGAGCAGACAGCTTATCTGTCCTCCGCTGGACTGCGGGTAATCCTGGGGGCCCAGAAGCGGATGAACAAGCAGGGCCATATGACGGTGACACACGTATGCGCAGATATTATGGAGGTCTTTGAGATCACCGGATTTGTGGATATTTTAGATATTCAGTGAGAAGGGAAAGAGTGAGAGAAATGAGGGAAGCTGCGTGAATTCCCATTCCAGCCGTGAAAATATTTTTGTTCGCAAGGCGTTTTACCGCTTTTTCATGCCCAGCCTGTGCTCCTGCCTGGGGCTGGCCATCGGCGGTTTGGCAGACTGTATCTTTGTAGGAAACTCCATCGGCCCGGTGGGCCTGAGTGCCATCAGCATCGGACAGCCGGTGTATATGCTCTTCAACACCATCAGTTACTCCCTGTCCATCGGCGGGTCCATCCACTACGCCGCTGTGCTCAGTGAGGGCAAGACAGAGGAGGGCAACCGGATCTTCGGCAACGTGCTCCGGGCCGACCTGCTCACCAATCTGACCCTGTGCATCCTGGGACTGCTGTTTCTGCCCCAGGTGCTCACTTTCCTGGGCGCGGGAACGCCGGGAACTGAGCTGTGGGAAAACTGTGAGGCCCTGGTGCGCACCCAGCTGATGCTGGTGCCTGTCATGTTCTGCCAGGGACCCTTCTACTATTTTGTCAACAGCGACAACAACCCCAAGCTGGCTGCCGCCGCCCTGGTGACCAGCAACACCATCGACATTGTGTTCAACTATGTCTTTGTGGTGCGGATGGACATGGGTGTGGCCGGTTCGGTGTACTCCACCGGCCTGGGGGCGGCGGTGATGATTCTCATCAGCCTGACCCATTTCTTCAGGAAAAAGGGCTGTCTGCGGCTGACCTGGCCTAAGTTTGACGGGAGAGCGGTGGTTCGCTCCTTCCGGACCGGCTTTGCCACCTCAGTTCAGTACATCTACCAGTTTATTACGATCCTGGTATGCAACCGCCTGCTCATGGATATCAGCGGAGAGCTGGGAGTGGCGGTGTTCGGTATTGTCTTTAATGTGGCCCTGGTGGCTGCCTCAGTGTACGATGCAATCAGCATGGCCCTTCAGCCTATGGTGAGCACCTTCCACGGGGAGTGCAACAAGTCCAACATCCGCTGCACTCTGCGGCAGGCGTTTAAAGTGGCGGTGGTAATGAGTCTGTTGATCATTGCCCTTCTTGCGGCATTCCCTGATGGGGTGTGCTTCGCCTTCGGCCTGCGCACGGCAGAGGAGATCGCCATGGGTGTGGCGGCCATCCAGGTATATGCCCTGTGTGTGCTTCCTTCCGGAATCAACATGGTGATGACATATTACTACCAGACCCTAGAGAAGGAGTTTACGAGCTACCTATTCTTCACCCTGCGCTCCTTTGCGTTCTTTTTGACATTCAGCCTGCTGCTGAGCCGAGGCGGCGTGGAGTGGTTTTGGTGGACTTACCCCTGTACGGAGATTGCCACCCTGTTGGTGATGGCGATCTATAACTTCCGCAAGGGCTCCTGGACTTATTTGGATGAGGACGACAGCCGAGTGTATAGCGCCTTCCTGGACAGCAGGACCGCCGATCTTGGAGCGGTGGAGCAGGAGGTGTCCGACTATATGGAGCGGGTGGAGGCGAGTCCCACCCAGGCCTATTTCGCCGCTATCGCGGTGGAGGAGGTATGCGGTGTGATTTTGAACCGGGCCTTCTCTGTGGCTGAGGGTTACATCCAGCTGACCATTGTGCCCCACGAGGATGGGACGGTTACCCTCCATGTGCGGGACAGCGCCCGAGAGTTCAATCCTTTTGAGATGAATACCGATGATATCAGCCTGGAGGAAGGAACCGGGTTGGACGCCATCGGGGTTAAGATGATCAAGAGCAAGGCCAAGGAGTTTTTCTACCGCCGCTATGCGGGCTTTAACACGCTGGTGGTGCGGGTATAGGTGAGATTCCGGGGGGAGGTGTTCAGATGCTGAAAAAGAAAATTCGGTTTACCCTGGGGAAAAAGGTAGTGCTTGCAGTTCTGGCTATGAGTATCATCTTGTGCGCTACGGCACTTTTTGTGAGCTACAGAACTTACCACGGACGGGTCACTGCTTTCTATGAGGAGATCGGCGGAAGCGTGGCTCAAACGCTGGCCAGTCAGCTGGACCCAGAGAAGCTGGACTACTACTATGAGACCGGGGAGATGGATGAGGCCTACTATACCACCCAGAGCTTTATTGCCGACCTGGTGGAGAGCAGCAGCGTAGAATACCTGTATGTGGTCCGCCCCAACGGAGTGGGGGTTACCTTCCTCTTTGACTCTGATATGGAGATGGGGGAGAACGGGGATTACGCTTCGGGCGGCTACTGTGCGCTGGGGACCTATGTGGAGCTGGTTGGAGATTTTGCGGCCAACCTGGACCGCCTGCTGGCGGGGGAAAATGTGGAGCCCATCGTCCAACAGGACCCCAGCTACGGCTGGCTGATGACGGCTATGACCCCGGTATTTCACGAAAATGGGGCCCTGGCTGGCTATGTGATGGCAGATATCAGCATGAACGATGTCATGCAGGAGCAGCACAACTTTCTGCTGTACACCGGTGGCCTGCTGGCAGGGCTGACGCTGGTTTTGGCTGTCCTGTGTCTGCTCTTTATGCGCAGGAGTATCATTCGTCCCATTCAACAGCTGACGCAGGCGGCTGAGGGCTATGAGGGCGGAGAAAATAAGCGGGCGTTCAGCGGTGTCAACATCCGCAGCAACGACGAGCTGCGCACTCTGGCGGACGCCTTCCGCATGATGCTGGTGGAGATCGACCTGAACAACAGAGAGCAGAAAGAGCTGGCGGTGCGGGAGCAGCGGCTGGACAGCGAGCTGCAGCTGGCCAATCAGCTGAACCGATCCATGCTGCCTAAAAATTTGCCTGACCGGGAGGGGGGTTACCCCTTCCAGGTGCAGGGGCGGATTCACCAGGGCCAAGAGCTCTCCTGCTGCTTCTATGACTATTTTCTGCTGGATAGAAATCGCCTGTGCCTGATGGTGGGCGAGGTGCCGGGAGGCGGTATTCCCCAGGTGCTCTATACTGCTATGGCCCAGGCCACCATCAAGAGCCAGCTGCGTACCGGACAGCCCCTCCGGGAGGCCATGACCTCCGCCAACCGGCAGCTGCATGAGATGAGCGAAAGCATGAGCTTCCCGGTGCTGGTTGGGGTGCTGGACAGCACCACCGGAAACTTCTCCTGTATCAACGCGGGACAGAGACCGCCTCTGCTGATGCGGGGCCAGGATCGATACGAGTGGGTAAAGGACCTGTCCTATACCCCCTTGGGCGAGAGCGAAAACGTGGTCTACCAGGTGCTGGAGCTGGAGCTGCGTCAGGGAGACCGGTTGTTTTTCCACACGGATGGCCTGGATCAGATTCAGAACGGAGAGGGTAAGACATTCGGCCGGGAGCAGCTGCGTCTGACCCTCAATCAGCCGGAGAGCCGTCAGGCGGATTTGGACAGCCAGCTGCAATATGTAATCAGCACGGGCGGAACCTATGCCAACCGAGTGAATGAGATCGGCGGGTATGCCCTTCTGGCTCTGGAGTACCGCAGGAGAGATCAGGCCCAGGCCTACTGTGTCCTCTCCGCGGGGGCGGAGGGTAGCCGGCAGCTTTCAGAGTTCCTGCGGGGACAGCTGGAGGCCAATCAGATCCGGGGACAGCAGATGGCGGAGCTGATGGTGGTGGCTGACGAGCTGCTGACTCTGTGCCGGAGCGTGGGAGATCCGGACGCCCGGTTTATGGCTGAGTGTGCCATTCCCCCCGGTGAAGGACTGGCAATCCTGCGGCTGAAGGGGACTCTGGGCGGACGGCATCCCCTGGAGGGCGCGGAGAGCGAGGCAGAAAAGCACGCAGCAGCTTTTATTCAAAAGACCTGCGACCAGGTCCTGTTTGAACATGGGAGAGACTTGGACACCGTGATGATTGTCAAACAGATGGCTGGGGCGAATACGCCAAAAGAGAGGGAGAGCTTGGTATGAAACGAAAATTGCGCTGGTCCCTGGGGAAAAAGCTGACGACCCTGATTGTAGCTATGGCTGCGGTCCTCGGAGTCGTGGCTGTGGTGGTCAGTTACCGCACCTTCAGCGACTCCATGACGGAGTACTATAACCGCCTGGGTACCAACCTGGTGCGCACCCTGGCCAGCCAGCTGGAGGCGGATGATCTGGATTACTACTATGAGACGGGAGAGATGGATGAGAACTACTATCAGACCCAGGCTTTTATCCAGGATCTGGTGGCCAGCAACGATGTGGAATACCTCTATGTGGTGCGGCCCCACGGAGTGGGCGTGACGTTCCTGTTTGATTCAGACATGGAGGTGAGCGCCGGCGGCCCCTATGACGGGGGGGGCTACTGGGCGTTGGGCTCTTACGTGGACCTGGTGGGAGACTTTGCCGCCAATTTGGACCGGCTGCTCTCTGGCCAGGAGGTGGAGCCTATTGTTCAGCAGGATGAGAGCTACGGCTGGCTGATGACGGCCATGACTCCAGTGCTCCATGAGGACGGCACCATGGCCGGCTATGTGATGGCGGATATCAGCATGAATGACGTGATGAACACCCGCCAGACCTTCCTGGTTACTCTGGTCGCACTGCTGACGGCGGTGGCAGTGATATTCCTGATCGCCTTCCTGATGATTCTGCGGCGGAAGGTAATTCAGCCCATTGACCAGCTGACCCAGGCCACCGGTGCCTTCATCCAGAACAATGAGGAGGAGCTGGCAGAGGGGACGGCCATGGTCAACGTGCCGGAAATCCACACGGGAGACGAAGTAGAGCTTCTGGCCGATTCCTTCCGGAAGATGGAGGAGGACATGATCTCCTACATCCGCAGCTTTGTGGCGGTTACTGCGGAGAAGGAGCGCATCGGGGCGGAGTTGAACGTGGCTACCCAGATCCAGGCGGACATGCTACCCCGGATCTTCCCCGCTTTCCCGGAGCGAAAAGAGTTTGACATCTATGCCACCATGGATCCGGCCAAAGAGGTGGGCGGCGACTTCTACGACTTCTTCCTGGTGGATGAGGATCACCTGGCCGTGGTAATCGCCGATGTGTCCGGCAAGGGCGTCCCAGCGGCTCTGTTCATGGTGATCGCCAAGACCCTCATCAAAAACCACGCCCAGAACCGAGAGAGTCCGGGCAGCGTGTTTACCCAAACCAACGAGCAGCTGTGCGAGGGCAACGACGCCGGGCTATTTGTTACCGCGTGGATGGGTGTGCTGGAGATCAGCACCGGAACATTCGTCTATGTGAACGCCGGCCACAATCCACCTCTGCTCAAGCGCGCCGGCGGACAGTTTGAGTGGCTCAAGAGCCGTCCGGGGTTCGTGCTGGCGGGGATGGAGGGAATCCGCTACCGGGAGAACACCCTCCAGCTGGAGCCGGGAGACGAGCTGTACCTGTACACCGACGGCGTCACCGAGGCCACCAGCGGCAATCAGGAGCTGTTTGGCGAGGAACGCCTTCAGGCTGCGCTGAATGAGGAGCCTGACTTGCCGGTACACAAGCTTCTGCCCAAGATCAAGGGCTGTATCGACGCCTTTGTGGGGGAGGCGGAGCAATTTGACGATATTACCATGCTGGGACTGCATTACATGAGGAAGGAGGAACAGCAGGATGGTTGAACGTATTTTTCCAGCCCAACAGGAGCAGCTAGAACAGGTTCAGCGGTTTATCGAAGAGCAGGTGGAGCAGTACAACTGCCCGGATAAGGTCAAATTCCAACTGGAGGTGGCAGTGGAAGAAATTTTTGTCAACATTGCCCACTACGCCTATCGCCCGGAACAGGCGGGAACGGCTACCGTGCGCTGCTGCGTGGGAGGGGATCCCATCCAGGTGACCATTCAGTTCTTGGACAACGGGACGCCCTTCAATCCCCTGGCCAAAAAGGACGCGGACATCACCCTCTCTGCGGAGGAGCGGCGGATCGGCGGCTTGGGAATCCTCATGGTCAAATAGAGCATGGACACGGTGGACTACACCTATGAGGATGGAAAAAATATTTTAACCATTAAAAAGAGCATTTAAACTTTTGGGAAATGGAGAGAGACACATGATCGACTTTCGGGATCCGGAGATCCAGGACAGGGCATGGGTGGAGCGGGCTTTCCGCAGCTCTGGCAATCAGGGGTGCGAGTACAGCTTTGCCACCATGTTCCTCTGGAGCGCAACGTACCGGCAGCAGGTGGCGCGACTGGGAGACTGCGTGCTGGAACGGCTCCACGGTCCCCAGGGGCCGGGGTATCTGTTCCCCGCCGGAACTGGGCCGCTGGAGGAGACGCTGGCGGCCCTGGAGGCGGATGCAGCTCAGCGGGGAGAGCCCTGCCGCTTTTTCTGCGTTACACCGGAGCAGAAAGAGCTGTTAGAGGCGGCTCGGCCGGGACGGTACTACCTGGAAGCGGATCGGGACGGCTGGGACTATCTGTATCAGGTGGACCGGCTGGCCAGCCTGGCGGGGAAGAAGCTCCAGGCCAAGCGAAATCACATCAACCGCTTTACAGAGCGGTATCCAGATTGGCATGTGGAAGAAATCACCTTTGACAACCTGTGGGAGTGTGCCCAGCTGGACTTAGAGTGGAACCGCCGCTATCGGAGTCTGGACGAAACCAGTGCGGAAATGGAGGCCCAGGCCCGTCTGGATGAGCGCCATGCCATATCTAAGGCCTTCGCCCATTATCAGGATCTGGGACTGTTCGGCCTGCTTCTCCGGGCGGAGGGAGAGGTGCTGGCCTTTACCATGGGAAGCCTGATCAATCCGGAGACGGTGGATGTCCATTTTGAGAAGGCCTATGGGGAGATCCAGGGGGCATATCCCCTCATCAACCGGGAGTTTGCCCGCTGGATACAGGAGCGGTTGCCCAGCGTTGTGTGGCTGAACCGGGAGGACGACATGGGTTTGGAGGGCCTGCGGCGCTCCAAGGAATCTTACTACCCCGATAAAATGGTGGAGAAATACCTGGCCGTTCCTGCGACCTAGGCGGAATGAACGGCGGATGCAATTTGGAACGGCTTGTGATAGAATCAATAAAAATGTGGAATCGGCTTTGGCATCGGAGCGCGCCAAAATAACGCGCCGGCGCACCGGCGGCCAGGGAGAAGAAAACGCCGCGGACACTGCTGGTACAGCAAAAAGACTGGGTGGAACCACCATGACCGCCCCGGAGGGCAGCGGCTCCACCCGTACAGTGCCTTGGCGTACAGGAGAACTATGAAAAATGGACCCAAACGAATAGGAGGGGTGGATATGTCACAGATCTATACAACGCGGCGGAAGGAAGCGCTGGAGCAGGACGGAGCAGAGCATGTTTCGGCGCCTTCGGAAAAGATCCCTAACAGTGCCCGAAATGCGGCAATCGAACAGAATATGGACGCCATCGCGGCTGTGCGGCCCCACGAGGGGCGGCTGCTGAGCCTGGACGAGACCATGGTCAACCGGATGCAGAAGCAGTTCGGCATCCGCATGGATCAGGTGGAGCTGCGGGAATCCTCCCAGCCGGCGGATATGGACGCGAAGGCCTTTGCCAAGGGCAATGTGGTGCAGTTTGCCCCCGGCCAATTCCGGCCGGACACAGAGCAGGGCCAGCAGCTCATCCAGCACGAGCTGGCCCACGTGGCCCAACAGGCCCGGGGAGAGGTCCACGCTGATGTAGAGGGCCTCAACGTGAACGCTGATGAGAGACTGGAGCACCAGGCGGACATGGGGAACCTGACTGCCAGCACCGGCGCGCCGGCGTCCCTGAGCGGCATCAACGCAGAGGCCGCGCCGGTACAGGGACTCTTCGGCGGGATCAAGAAGTGGTTTAACAAGGTCGGCCGCTCCCGGAGGGCGGGCAAGGCGCTGGATCAGCGGGATCAGGCGGTCAAGGAGATGACTGCCCAGCACAACGCCGAACAGGATGAGATCACAGCCGTGATGAAAAAGCAGGGCTACTCGGACGAGGAGATCCAGGCCCAGTTGATGTTCCAGCGTGTCAACCGGGACTCAGAACGGCTGGAGCGCTATCAGGATTCCCTGGCTACAATCCGCAATACCGATGTAGAGTCCCCTGAGGAGATGGACAACTTCCACGCCCACTCCGCCCGCGGGGCCCTCCGAAAGAAGTCGCGAAAAAAGCGGGCCCAACGGGAGGAAGACTTCCGGAACAATGTTCTGGCCGGAGATCAGACGGTCAATCAGGCCAAGCAGATGGCAGAGGGATTGATGGCACGACATGAGGATGAGGCTACAGCGCTGAGACGGGCGAACGGAATTCAGGGCATTGACGAAGCCGTAAGGGACGATACCGCCTGGAAAAATGAGCACTACAAGGCGGCGATAGAGCGGTATAATGCAAAACAGACAGACCCAAGCAAGCAGTACCATGATGCTTCAGGTGATGTGAGACGCCAGCGGTTCTTGCAGCGACACATGACGGGGACGGACGAGGAAAACGACGCTCTGTTCCAAGCTGTAGTAGAACAGGGTGACCAAGCGATGATGCCGAAGCTCCGGGAGAACGCGGATAAGCTGATGAATCTGGATTTCAGTGTCTTAGGCACCGGAGAGGATGGGGTTACCGCCAATGCGGACTCCCTGCTTGCAAATCCGCAGCAAGCCGTGGATTTGATGACACTTAACTATGACTTCCATAATTTTCTCGACCTCTTGAAGGAGGGAAGAGTGAACGCGGAATCTCTGGGCTATACAGATGACGAATTTGCGGAGTTTTTACAGCGGAAGCAGAAGTTCAGCCTACAGTCCGCGACGGCGCGGCACCCCATGGTTGAGGCGAAAAGGGCGATCGAAGATGCCAGCCCAATAGCCCGCTCGCTGGCAGGGAATCAGGGCGCTTTTACAGGCTTGGAAAACGGACGGACGCGGGCCGCCCGACGCTTGGCCCCCGCCCCCGCGCCTGCCGTCGAGCAGGAGGACGCGCCGGAGACCTGGAGCTTCCAGCGCAGAAGGGCGCGGTATAACAAGTGAGGCCGCGGGCCCTCATTACATATGAAATGCAGATGTTTAAGGAGCCGCCCCTGTCTAGGGACGGCTCCTGTTTTTATACTTAGTCCCAATTCTTTTGTGTGTTCCCGCCCCCGCAGGAGGCGGGAACAGCAAGAAAAATTTTGAACTGGGGAGCACAAAATCGAATTGAGAATATATTTATTGTCGCGGCAGGGTGGCGGTCTCCTTGGCTGTCAAGGCGGGATAGGGCAGAAACACAGAGGCACGGAACTGGGCGCCGTCAGCGGTGAACTCCGCTGAGCCGCCGTATCGGTGGGCGATATCCCGGACGGTGGCCAGGCCGATGCCAAACCGCCCCTCCGCCTTGCTGGAGAGGTAGTGATTCCCAATACAGCGCAGGGATGCGGCGGAGCTGTTCCCAATGACCAGAGAGAGGTAGCCCTCTGTGACAAGACACCGGACCCGCAGCCAGCCCCCGCCCTCCCGCTGTAGGGCCTCCAAAGCATTTTCCAGCAGATTGCTGAGCACCAGACAGACGTCTGGGAGAAGCTGCTGAGGGATGGAGCAGCCGCTCAGGTCAATGTCTGCGGAACAGCCCATAGCCTCCGCCTGCGCACGGTAGCGGCGGACCAGAGCGGAGATCGCCGTGCTGCTTGGGCCGGGAGAGGAGATGGGGGTGTGCAGCATTTGACTCAGCTCCGCCTCTGGCGTGCGGTCGGTGTCCTGCTCAAGAATTTGAAGGTAGTGGCGCAGGTCGTGCCGCAGCTTCCGCAGAGCGTCCATCTCCTCTGTCATCTCACTGGAGCTGAGGCTGAGGATCATTCGGAGCTGCTGATTTTCCCTCTGTAGCCGGATGAAAGCGCGGTGAATATGGAGCAGCCACAGAAGGATTCCAAGGGAAAAAATCAGCAGGACGACCGAAATGCAGATCAGGACGTTGTCAATATTCATGGTTTCCCCCACGCCTTGCGATAGGTCCAGTCGATAAAGGTGTTCCGAACGCGGCTTAAATTGGAGAAGCTGATGGGAACAAGAGCGCCGCAGGACATTTTGAAATTATTTTCCTTCAAGCCCTGGATATGGTTCATATTGACAAGAAAGCTCCGGTGGCAGTGCAGGAAATCCTGGCTGGCAATAGCGGCCTCCAGCTTGTCAAGACCCTGGCGGGTAATCACCTCCCGCCCGTTGACAAGGTGGATGTGGGACTGATGGCCCAACACCTCAATATAGCAGATGGAGGCGATGGGAATTTCATGCTTTTCCCCCTCGGCGTAGACAGAGAGACTGCGCAGGGCTTCAGGTAAATTTTCCAGGCACCAGTCCAGAGCCTGCTCCACATCCTGGTCCTGAAAGGGCTTGACCAGATAGTCCGATGCGTGGACCGCAAAGCCGTCCACCCCGTGGTCTACGCTGGTTGTGGCGAAGATCAGGGCTGACTCCACCCCGGTGTTCCGCAGCTGCCTTGCTGTCTCCATCCCAGACAGCCCGGGCATATAGATGTCCAGAAAGATGACCTGGAAGGGAGATGAGGGCAGGCAGGCATCCAGCAGCTCTTTGCCGCTGGCAAAGAGCTGTAGCCGGAGGGAGAGATCTCGTTTGCGCGCATAAGCTTGAATCATACGGGACAGCTGGTAGCGCTCTTCCGCCAGATCGTCGCACACTGCGATGGTAAGCTCTCTCATAATGCGCCTTCTTTTTGAGGGGAGGTTAAAATCCCGCCGTCACGCCATTGGCGAAATTGATTGTAGGTACTTTGGGCGATGCGCAGATGAGCCCGGCTGAGCGGAATTGCCGCGCCGTCTGCCATATGAATTCCCGCAGCGTCCAATGAGCGAATATGGCAGAGATTGACCAAAAAACTGCGGTGACAGCGAAAAAACGACTCTGGAGGTAGGCGCTGTGACAGGGCTGTAAGAGATTCCCGGGACAAGAGGCTGACCTGAAAGCCGTGAAGTAGGCAGCCGCGGCGTTCCCCTTCCGCCCAAATCAGGCTGGAAATGGGGAAATGAAGGCGGCAGCGGTCGCTGAAAATTTCAATGCGATTCAGAGAGCCCCACCAGAAATTGCGGCAGCGCACAAGCACGGCGATCAGTTCCCTCATCTGGATGGGCTTTTGTAAAAAACCGACCGGATGCACAGCATAGGAGGGGATGGCAGTATGGGAGCAGGAGGAGCAGAGGATCAGTTTACAGCTTTTTGACAGAGAGGGCAGCGCACCGGAATCCAGATCCCAGAATAGAATGTACGGTTCCGTGTTCTCGCCGGGCGTCCAGTCGGCCAGATGGACGGAGACGCAGAGAAGTCCCCGCCAAATATTCAACATCTGCAGAAGGACCGCACGCTCCTGGGAGCTGCTCATATGAACTTGAATCTGCATGGCTGCGCACCTCCTTGTTGCTTCTTGGGAGCGGACACAGGCTCACTCCCAAGAATCCTCTGTCGCTCTGCGGTCGGAGACTTTTCCATATTATCATAGCACAGAAAACAGGATTCCGCTATTCCCCGTTCATCAACCAGGGATGGGGGATGCGTGTGGACAGAAAAAAGCGGCGGTTTACTGCAGCATGAACTTCTTCAGCTCCTGCCGGTGACGGATATGGAGCTTCTCCAGGGCAGTAGAGATATGGCGCTTCACTGTATTGGGAGAGATATGGAGGTGGTCGGCAATTTCCTGATTGGTCCAGCCCCGGGCCGCCAGCATGGAGGCGGCGAACTCTGTGGTGGTGAGGTTGTCAGCCACATCGCGGCCTGTTTCCGGGTTATGGATTCTGCGCCACCCGGCAGAAAAGCGGTAGGTGATATCGATGATCCGCCGGAAATCCTCCGGCCATTGGGGTTTGATGACGGACTCCAGCATCCCGGCCAACAGGCCGTGGTGTTCTCCCAGGGCCTCGATCAGGTCGTCCGGCTGAGCCAGTGACCAGGCGGTAAGCAGATGCTCTTTGGCGTGGTCAGTCTGCTTGAGACTCATGTAGTCCATCACCGCAACTAAGTGTAGGTAGATGGCAGGGATGGGGTATCGGCTTGCCCCCATGGACAAGGCCCCCACTGCGGCACCGGCGCTGGCAGCGTAGTCCCCCTGGAGATAGCGGTAGTGGGCGTAGAGATAGAGCGCGAAAGACCGCAGGCCAAAGGGCAGCAGGGGCAGAAAGCTTTGAAGATCTGGCAGTCCTTTGGGCAGGGGGAGATGGAGCAGCACCGCCCCTGCCGCTGAGACAAAGGACGCCGCCGCCTGAAATTGCGGCGAGTGCTTTCCGGCCGAAGTGAGAGCGGCGTTCAGTTCATTAAGGGCGAACTGTGCCTGTTGGATGTGGCCCAGGGGGAGATTGGAATAGGCGTAGATGAGACACGCAGAGAGCCGAGCTCCCATATCACGGTTTGTAAGATACACCTCTGCCCCTTTTGCTGACGCCTCTGGCTGGCCGCTGAAATAGTGGTACTCCGCCAGGGCGATGTCCCGCTGAGGACCCTCTATCATGGATTCTGCGGTTTCCCGGCAGCTCCCAGGCTGGAAAGGGGTGTTCATCAGAGGCATCAGATTCTCGTTAGTCAGCAGCCTGCCGTCTGGCGGGAACACAGCCGCTTTGGGCTGGAAGAATCGAGGGTCTTGAGGCTTTTCCGCAGTTGATGGGATGGCCCAAGCTCGTCCAAATTTTCGTGCGCCGGGAATACGGCCGTCAACGCAGAAGCGCTGTACCATCCGATCTGAAAGATTCCATTTTTCGGCGGTCTCCCGCACAGTGAGATATTCCATGATCCGTCCCCCAGAAAGCAGGTTTCCTGCTTTTATTATATGCGGAATGGCGTATAGACGCAAGGCCTGCTGACGGAGCGCGGAGAAAAATGTCGGGGATTGGAGGAGAAAAATTTAACCAAAAAACGAAGCTGGAAAGAATCCTGTGAAAACAGCAAAAAATCCGCTGAAATCCGAAGATTTTAGCGGATTTTAGCTGTGGAAAGGCGTTTTTATTTTTTAAACTGGATTTGAAGAGCAGCCAACCTATACGCTCTGTCATTTCAGTGTTTACCGGCTGTATGTATAACGCGCCGCCTCACAATCTGAAGAGAGCAAAAATTTACCGCACTGCCTGAATCGCAGCAGAATCAAAGGAGCACACGCTCCAGTTGGAAAAGCACCGCTTCAGGCCAGTGGATTTCATTGGCCTTGGGAACGGGCTGGGGCCAAGAAAGAGTCAGCTTTTTCGGAAGAGTCAAATATGAGATTCCAGCACCTGATCCACAGAAAAGTTTTCGATTTGCAGGTAGTATTCGGCGCAGTCCAGAAGGGACTGCATGGGAACGATTCCCACCACCTCACTGCCCACCACCCGAACACCATAGCGTTGGGCCTCCATTTTGACCATCTCGAAGGCGCTGTACACTGACGTCCTGGTGTAATCTGTCAGATTCATACTCACCTGGGACTGGTTGCGATCCTCCAGGGCAATACCAAGCGCCTTTACAAAGCGAAGGCCGCCTCCAATGTGCCGCACTCGGAGGGCGATCTGCCGGGCGATCTCCAGGTTCGGGGTGTCCAGATTCACATTGAAGCAGATCAGGGGCATCCTGGCCCCAATGGCAGTGGCTCCACCGGTGGGGTGGATGGTGTCCGGACCGAAGTCCGGCTTCCAGAGGGGATCCTTCATTTTTTCCCGCAGCCCCTCAAACTGTCCCTTGCGGATATTGGCCAGATCTACCCGGTGGGGGGCAGTGGCCGACTTCTCGTAGAGGTAGAAGGGCTGGCCGTAGCGCTCTGCGGCCAGCTGGGCCACCTCCCGGGCCAGGCGGTCCGCGTCCTGAATGGTGCAGCCCCGCACAGGGATGAAGGGGATTACGTCCACACAGCCGATGCGGGGGTGCTGCCCCTCGTGGCGGTTCATGTCAATGAGCTCCACCGCCCGGCCCACCGCCTCTACCATGACGTCCTTTAAGGGGCCCGGCTGCCCCAGCACCGTGACCACACAGCGGTTGTGGTCCGGGTCGATGGAGTAGTCCAGCAGCTTAATGCCCGGCCTGGCCCGAAAGATGTCTACAATCTGTTCCACCTTTTTTAAGTCCCGTCCCTCGCTGAAATTGGGGACGGATTCAATCCAAGCTTCCTGTTTCATACCGCGCCTCCCTTACATACCTGTGCCCCGGAAGGGACAGCTCCATTGTATCCGTTTTCTGAAAGAAAAACAAGAAACCAGTCGCTTTTTTGGAGAAAATTCCAAGAGGAACATTGCAACTGGCTGCATGGAACGCTATACTTAGAGTAGGACCTCAAAGGAGGCGAG
This sequence comes from uncultured Oscillospiraceae bacterium, assembly GCA_944387745.1. The sequence goes on along the minus strand of CALXGD010000189.1, from coordinate 20,562 downwards.
GATTTCATGCTGAAGGTTACCATGCTCCAGACCCCCAGCATCACTCTGGACGGCGCGCCGGTGTCCCTCCCGTTTAAGCGTGCGGACGCCCTGCTGTACTATATGCTGGTCCAGCGCAGCGCAACCCGACAGGAGCTGATCGCGCTGCTGTGGGAAAACCGGGATGAGGCCACCGGCCTGAAAAATCTGCGCAACACCCTGTACGTGCTGAAAAAAGCTCTGGGCGGGGATCTGCTCTTTTCTCCCCAGAAATCTCTGGTAGTGGTCAACCAGGACTGGGAGCTTGACTGCGACTATGACCGCTTTACGCAGGAGGGAGACTTTTCCGCCTATCAGGGCCCCTTCCTGCAGGGATTCGCGGTAAAGCACGCCTTTACCTTTGACGAGTGGCTTGGCCGGACTCGGGACCGCCTTCGGGAGCAGTACCTGGGGCACCTGATCCAGCAGGCTCAGGACGCCCACAGGATGGGGGAGGACGAGGAGGCCGTCCGACTGGCCACGGACTACCTGCGGGAGGAGCCTTTTGATGAGAATGTGACCACCTTTCTAATGGAGCGGCTGCGGGAGAGCCGCAAGTACTCCAAGGCGGCCCAGGTGTACCAGCGGCTGAAGGATCAGCTGCTGGAGGAGCTGGGCACCGAACCCTTGGAGAGCACTACCATGCTCTACTATGAGATTATGAACCAGTGGAACGACACCAGCCAGGCGTCAGGGGAGGCCGGTGGCCCCCAGATTCCTGTGGGCCGGGAGAGCGCCTACGCGGCTCTGCGGGCGGCGGCGGGCTCCGTTCTGGAGGGTGCGGCCCGGCGGTGCTCCCAGCTGCTGATCGGGGAAGTAGGCTCGGGCAAGAGCCGCCTCATTGACGACTTTCTCCGGGGCAGCGACCTGTCCTCTCTGCTGGTGCTGCGGTGCGGCTGTCTCCCGTCGGAGGAGGGACTCCCTCTTGCCCCCTGGGACCTGATAATGCTCTCCCTGTGGGAGTTTTTGCAGGAGGAGCAGATCAGCCTGCCCCTCTCCCTCCAGGCCCGGCTGGGGCAGACCTTCTCTCTGTTTCGGCTGGAGAGTCCCAGCTCCGGCGGGCCCTCAGTCCAGACCCTCCGCCACTGGGACCACAGCCTACAGGACAGCGTGGTGCTGCTATTTTCCACCGTCATCCGCCGGCGAAAGGTGCTGCTGTTTTTGGAGGACCTGCAGTGGGCCGACCGGGAGAGCGTCCTGTTGGCGGACACCCTGCTCCGCCGGCTAAAGGACGGGGGACTGATGGCGGTATTCACCTGCCGGGACGACCTCAGTCCCGCCGTCCGGGAGCGGCTAGACGCACTGGAGAGCGACGGCCTGCTCCACCGCCACCGCCTGCACCCTCTGACGGAGCAGGAGACAGAGCAGCTTCTGAACCGGGAGCTGGGGGAGGAAGCGGCCCGGCGGATGGCTCCCCAGTTTTACCGGGAGACGGGGGGCAACCTCTATCTGCTCACTGAGCTGACCCAGGCCTACCGGCGCAGCTGGGATGTGGACGCCACCCTCCGGGCCCTGGGAGATATCCTGACTGAGCGGCTGTCCGGCCTGTCGGAGGACGCCCTGTCCGCGGCCCAGATGATCTCCCTGTTTCCCAATGAGGTGCCCTACCTGTTGCTGCTGGGCCTGATGGGGGGCGACGACCGGCGGTTGGCCGCCGGCCTGGAGGAGCTGCGGGGCCGGGGCATCATTGAGGAGCGCCGTGGGGAGCAGGACGCCGCTTACAGCTTCATTCACCAGCGGGTCCGGGAGCTGATCTACGACCGCCTGCCCGCCTACCAGCGCCGCTCCCTCCACCAGCGGGCAGCGGAGCTGCTCTCGGAGCTGGAGCCCCCAGAGAACGGGGGTGCCTGCCGCCGGATTGCCCTCCACTTCCAACTGGCGGGAGACCGGCTGGGGGCACTGGAGTACCAGATCCGGGCCCTGGATCTGGACAGCTCCCGGGTATGTGCCCCCTTCTCCCTGTTTGGGGGCGCCACTCCCCTGTGCATCTCGGTGAAGGAGTTGGAGACGGCGGCTCAGGATTGCCTCAGCCAGCTGTCCGCTCTTCGCCGGGAGGGAAATGACCCCGCTGCCCTGACCGCTCTGGAGCGCCGGGTCACCCTGAGCCTGGGGCGGATTGAGCTGTTTGAGGGCAACACCGCCCAGGGGGCCGACCGGCTGGGCGGACTGAGCGGAAGCGGTCCGGCGGAAGAGCTCCGCATCCCCGCACAGGCGTGCTACCTGCTGGCCTGTACCGCCCTGTACCGCCAGGAGGCAGAACAGGCCGAGCGGTACACGGTCACCGGAACCCGGCTGCTGGAGCGGCTCTCTGAGTCAGTATGGCAGGCCCAGTTCCAGCGCCTGCGTGGGAGCTGCTTCTGTTTGAAGGGAGAATATGACAAGAGCCGCTACTACCTCCAGGAGGCCATCGATACCCTGGAACGTCAGCCCCGCTCCACCGGCGTGCGTCTGCAGCTAGCGGCGGCCTACGCCGGCTATGGCCAGGTGTGCCGCCAGTGTCAGGAGTACGCGGAGGCCTGCTCCTACTACAAGCGGGCCCTGGCCCTGCTGGAGGACGGTCCCTGGCCCGGAGGCGTGTGGCTCCATGTGCACTACGGCCGGGCGGCCCTGGCCCTGGAGGACCACACCAGGGCCAGAGAGCTCTTTCTCCAGGGATACCGGGATGCCAAAACCACCGGAGAGCCCTGGGGACGGACCGCAGCGGCGGCGTATACCGCCTATTATCTGATGATGGACAGCGACTACCGGGGTGCGGCTGAGCACCTGGCCGAGGCCCAGAACAGCCAGAGGCAGCTACAGTCCCCTCTGGAGGGGACCATTCTGAATTTTGTGTGTATGCAGATCCGGTATCGCCTGGAGCTGGAGCACCGGATGGACACCCCCCTGGCAGATCTGGTGCCCCAGGTGCCGGAGGACTACGCCCGCCAGGGCATCCGCCTGGCCGCCTCCATCCCTGGGGTGTTTGAGGCTGAACGGCTGAGCCAGAGTCTGCGGGACGGCATCACCTCGAAAGTGCGCTACCGGGCGACGGAGCTGTACAGCAAAAACAGGCACTATATGGCGGAGTGAACAGGACAGGGATGGCATATTTTCTGCGTTCACAATTTATCTACAAAATTAGACGTTCTTGAGACGCTATTATCCTATGATGTATGTCAGAACCGTCTAATTTCTAAATTGCCTGCGGGACAAGATACAGAAGGGAATGGGAGCCCAACAGCAGAAGGGAGGTTGTACCGACACCCGTGCCCGTGGGTAAAATTCAAAAAGGAAAGGGATGCAAAGTATGTCATTTGAAGTAATTGACTCCGTATTTACCATTACGCTGGACAACGTTGCCACTATGACGTTAGCGGCCCTGGTGCTGCTGGTCGGCGTGGCCCTCCGCAACCGGGTAGGATTCCTGACGAAGTTCTGTATTCCGGCCCCGGTCGTCGGCGGTACTCTTTTCGCGATCCTCAACGTCTGTTTTACTCTGACCAAAACCGTGTCCTTTAATTTGGACGCCTCTCTTCAAAACGTATTCATGTTGGTGTTCTTTACCACGGTTGGACTGGGTGCCTCTCTGAGAGTGCTGATCACGGGCGGTAAGCTGTTCATCATCTACTGGCTGGTGAACGTGGTGATCACCGTGATGCAGACCGGCATCGGCGTGGGCGTCGGCGGTCTGGTGGGCCTGGAGGCCGCCTATGGCCTCGTCTCCGGCCCCATCGCTCTGGTGGGCGGACACGGCGGCGCTACCGCTTACGGCGAGACCTTCCAGAGCATGGGCTATGAGGGTGCTCAGCTGGTCGGCCTGACCGCCGCCACCTTCGGCCTGGTGGTTGCCAACCTGACTGGCGGCCCTCTGGGCAGACGCCTGATTGAGCGCTATCATCTGCAGCCCAGCCAGGACTCCAGCTTCTCTGTTGACCTGAGCGACTATGAGCAGACCCAGAAAGTAGAGCTCAATTACAGCAATGTGATGAAGAACCTGTCTGCCGTGTTTGTTTGCATGACCCTGGGTTCTCTGATCGTCACCTGGATCGGCGGTATCATCGGCATGAGCATCCCCACTTACGTGGGCTCCATGTTCTTCGCAGTCATCGTGCGTAATCTGAACGACCACTTCCACTTCTATGAATTCAGCCTGGATATGAATGACAACGTCTCTGACGTAAGCCTGGGACTTTACTTAAGTATGGCTATGATCACTATGAACCTGCTGGATCTGGCCGACCTGGCCGCTCCGCTGCTGGTTGTCCTGGTTGTTCAGTGCGTGGTGCTGATTATCCTGACCTACTTTGTCATCTTCCGCATCCTGGGCAAGAACTACGACGCCGCCGTGATGTGCGCCGGCCTCATCGGCCACGATATCGGCTCTACTCCCACCGCTATGGCTAACATGACAACCATTCAGACACGCTATGGCGAGTCCAAGAAGGCTATGATTATTGTTCCCATCATCGGCGCCTTCCTGATCGACGTGTTCTATCAGCCCTTTGTGATCTGGTTTATCAACGCCTATGTCCCCAACCTGGCTGCGTAACTCTCCGGCTCTATAACACCCGTACAACGAATGTTGCGCAGAAGGGCATGAATACGCTTGTGTCTCATGCCATTTCTCCAGAGCCGGTCGCGGCTATTGCGGCCGCGGCCGGCTTTTTTTCAGAAAAACTATCTATATCTAAAATTTATTGTTTTTATCTTCAAGGAGGTAGTTTCCCATGACCAAGCTCATTGAATGTATCCCCAATTTCAGCTGCAGCAAGGAGAAGGACGAGGCCGCCTACAACGCCCTGGTGGACGTGGCTAAGAGCGTGCCCGGCTGCACCCTGTTGGACGCCCAGACCGACGGCAACCACAACCGCTGCGTGTTCACCCTGGTGGGCTCCCCGGAGGCCATCGAGGAGGTGGCCTTCCAGCTGACCAAGAAGGCCGCCGAGGTCATTGACATGACCAAGCACAAGGGCGAGCACTCCCGCATGGGTGCTACCGACGTCATCCCCTTCGTCCCCACCATGGGAGTCACCGTGGAGGAGTGCGTGGAGATTTCCAAGCGCCTGGGCCAGCGGATTTGGGACGAGCTGCAGATCCCCAGCTTCCTGTACGAGGACTCCGCCACCCGGCCTGAGCGCCGGAACCTGGCCACCTGCCGCAAGGGCCAGTTCGAGGGGATGCCCGAGAAGCTGCTCCAGCCCGAGTGGGCCCCCGACTTCGGTGAGCGGAAGATTCACCCCACCGCCGGCATCACCGCCATCGGCGCCCGGATGCCTCTGGTGGCCTTCAACGTGAACCTGGCCACCTCCGACGTGAATGTGGCCAAAAAGATCGCCAAGGTGATCCGTGCCTCCTCCGGCGGCTTCCGCAGCTGCAAGGCCATGGGCTTCATGCTGGAGGATCGGGGGATTGCGCAGGTGTCCATGAATATGGTAAACTATGAGGACACTCCCCTGTACGTGGTCTATGAGATGATCCGCAGCCTGGATGAGCGCTATGGCACCTACATTGTGGACAGCGAGATCGTGGGCCTGACCCCCGCCAAGGCCATGATCGACTGCGCTGAGTTCTATCTGAAGGCCAAGGACTTTGACTGTCACAATCAGGTCATGGAGTATCACCTGATCGGACTGGAGTAATCACCAATAATACGAAGGAGAATGGAACCCTATGAAGCTTGTGGACAGAAATGTCACAGAATTTGTGGATCTGATGGCCTCTGACGCCCCCGCCCCCGGTGGCGGCTCCGCCGCCGCTCTGGAGGGCGCCCTGGGCGCCGCGCTTACCGCTATGGTATGTGCCCTCACTCTGGGGAAGAAAAAGTATGCCGACGTGCAGGAGCTGGCTGTCGAGTCTCAGAAGAAGGCCGACGCGCTGAAGGCCCAGTTTGTGGACGTGATCGACCGGGATACCGAGGCCTTTAACGCCGTTAGTGCCGTGTTTGCCATGCCCAAGGATACCGACGAAGAAAAGGCCGCCCGGAAAGCTGCCATGCAGGAGGCCCTGAAGGGCTGCACCAAGACTCCCTATGAGATGATGGAGCTCTCCTGCCAGGCCCTGGAGCTGACCCACTCTGTGGTGGGCAAGCTCAACGCCAGTGCCGCCAGCGACCTGGGATGCTCCGCCCTGAGCCTGAAGGCCGCCATTCAGGGCGCCTGGCTCAATGTGCTCATCAACATCGGCGGTATTCAGGACCAGGCCTTTGTGGAGGAGTACCGCAAGAACGGACAGGCCCTGCTGGACCGGGCCCTGCCGCTGGCGGACGCCATCTACCAGGAGGTTTTGGAGTCCCTCTGATCCGGTCAATGATTTGCAAACAGCAGGACGTCCCTGCGGCGCAGACCGCCGCGGGGACGTCCGCGCGGAGAAAGGAGTTACGATGGATTTGTGCCTGCTCCATTTAACCCGGACGGACTATGTGGTCAGCCAGTGGTCCGGAGGGACTACTACCCAGATTGCCATTGCCCCTCCTGGGGCCGTTTACGGGGACCGGGACTTCCTCTGGCGGTTGAGTTCCGCCACGGTGGACCTGGATGAGTCTGACTTCACTCCTCTCCCCGACTATCACCGTCTGATTGCGCCTCTGCGGGGGGAGATGATCCTCTCCCACGACGGGGGCGCCCCCATTGTCCTGGAGCCCTGCCAGGTTCACGCCTTTGACGGCGGGGCGGCCACCCACTCCAAGGGCCGGTGCGTAGACTTCAATCTGATGCTGCGTAAAGGCGCCTGTCAGGGGCGCATCTACCCTATCCGCCTCTCTGCCGGGGAGAGCTGGGAGTTCTCAGTCCCCCGCGGGACGGAGGACCTGCTCCTCTACTGTGTGGAGGGGAGCGGCCGGCTGTCCGCCGGTGCGGAGCACGTCTCCGTCCTGGCGGGAGAAACTGCCCGAGCCCAGAAGCCAGACGGCGCGGCCCTGGTTTTGAAGTCCGAGGAGGCGGCACTGTTCTTCGCTGCTGAGATCTGCCAGGATTCCAAGGCGTAACCCAACCACTGTATGACTGTATCAAGGAAGGAGACCAATTCCCATGGAAATCAAGACCGACATTGAGATTGCCCAGAGCTGTCAGGCCAAGAACATCCGGGAGATCGCCCAGATCGCCGGAGTGGATGAGAAGTATCTGGAGCTCTATGGCAACTACAAGGCCAAGGTAGACTACAAGCTCCTCAACGAGGTTCAGGAGCCCGACGGCAAGCTGATCCTGGTCACTGCCATTACCCCCACTCCCGCCGGCGAGGGCAAGACTACCACCTCTGTGGGTCTGGCTGACGGCCTGCGGAAGATTGGCAAGAGGTCTGTGGTGGCCCTGCGGGAGCCCTCCCTGGGCCCTGTGTTCGGCGTGAAGGGCGGCGCCGCTGGAGGCGGCTACGCCCAGGTGATCCCTATGGAGGACATCAACCTCCACTTCACCGGGGACTTTCACGCCATCGGTGCGGCCAATAACCTGCTGGCCGCCATGCTGGACAACCACATTCAGCAGGGCAACGCCCTGGGCATTGATGTGAAGCAGATCACCTGGAAGCGGGCTGTGGACATGAATGACCGGCAGCTGCGCCACATTGTGGACGGCCTGGGCGGAAAGATGCAGGGCGTCCCCCGTGAGGACGGCTTCGAGATCACCGTGGCCAGCGAGATCATGGCCGTGCTGTGCCTGTCCACCAGTCTGATGGACATGAAGGAGAAGCTGGGCAAGATGATCGTGGCCTACACCTATGACGGAAAGCCCGTCACTGCCCACGCCCTAGAGGCCGAGGGTGCCATGACCGCCCTGCTGAAGGACGCCCTGAAGCCCAATCTGGTCCAGACCCTGGAGGGAACCCCCGCCTTCATCCACGGCGGCCCCTTCGCCAACATCGCCCACGGCTGTAACTCCATCATTGCCACCAAGATGGCTCTGAAGCTGGGTGACTACGCCGTCACAGAGGCCGGCTTCGCCGCCGACCTGGGCGCCGAGAAGTTCATCGACATCAAGTGCCGCAAGGCGGGACTGAAGCCCTCCGCGGTGGTGATCGTGGCCACAGTGCGTGCCCTGAAGTACCACGGCGGCGTGCCCAAGCCTGAGCTGAACCAGGAGAACCTGGAGGCTCTGGAGCAGGGCCTGCCCAACCTGCTGCAGCATGTGGGCAACATCAAGGACGTGCTCGGCCTGCCCTGCGTGGTGGCCATCAACGCCTTCCCCACCGACACCAAGGCCGAGCTGGACCTGGTGGAGAAGAAGTGCAACGAGCTGGGTGTCAACGTGGCCCTCAGCGAGGTGTGGGCCAAGGGCGGCGAGGGCGGCAAGGCCCTGGCCGAAGAGGTGGTCCGTCTGTGCGAGGAGGAGAACCACTTCCAGTACGTCTATGACACGGAGCTGTCCATTGAGGAGAAGCTGGACGCCATCGTGAAAAATGTCTACCACGGCGACGGGGTGGCGCTCACCGCCAATGCCAAGAAGCAGGTGAAGCAGCTCACCGACCTGGGCTTCGGCAACCTGCCCATCTGCATGGCCAAAACCCAGTACTCCTTCTCTGACGACGCCAGTCTGCTGGGCGCCCCCAAGGGCTTTACTGTCACCGTGCGGAACCTGAAGGTGTCCGCCGGCGCCGGCTTCCTGGTGGCTCTCACTGGCGACATTATGACCATGCCCGGACTGCCCAAGGTTCCCTCCGCCGAGAAGATCGACGTGGACGAGAACGGCAAGATCACCGGACTGTTCTAAAAATCGGAGCGACAGAAATGTTTTTGGGGAGACGGCGGCCCGAGGCCGCCGTCTCCCCGGATCAAATCACGAAGGAGAAAACTCCATGGCAAAGTTGCTTAGCGGAAAGCCGGTGGCAGAGGCCATGTGCCGGGAGCTCCGTATACAGTGCGAGGAACTGCAAGCACACGGAATCCAGCCCACCCTGGGCATTGTCCGGGTGGGGGCGCGGGACGAGGACACCGCCTATGAGCGGGGCGCCACACGCCGGGCGGAGAGCCTGGGGATCCAGGTCCGCCGCTTCCTGTTGCCAGAGGACGCCTCGGAGCTGGATTTGATCGGCACGTTGCGCCATGTGAATGAGGACCCGTCCATCCACGGCTGTCTGCTGTTCCGCCCGCTGCCCTCTCATCTGGACACCGAGGCGGTGGCCGGCGTGCTCCGGCCAGAAAAGGACATTGACGCCATCACTACGGCCTCCATGGGCGGCCTGCTTACCCGGGACGGGGTGGGATTTGCACCGTGTACCGCCACCGCCTGTCTGGAACTGCTCCACTACTATGAGATCCCGCTGAAGGGGAAAAAGATTGCCATGATCGGCAAGAGCGCCACTGTGGGCCTGCCCACCGCCCTGCTGCTGATGCAGGAGGACGCCACGGTCTCCGTCTGTCACATCTTCACGGATGCAGAGGACACCCGCCGGTTCTGCCTGGACGCGGATGTGATTATCTCCGCCGCCGGCTGCCTGAACCTGATCCGGGACAGCTATGTCCGACCGGGCCAGGTAGTGGTGGACGTGGGGGTAAACGTCGGGCCGGATGGAGCTATGCACGGCGATGTGGCCTTTGACGAGGTGGAACCCATCGTGTCCGCCATCACCCCGGTGCCGGGCGGCGTGGGGGCTGTGACTTCCACCGTGCTGGCACGGCACGTGGTTTAGGCGGCCAGCCGTCTTTTGGAGCGTGGTGACATATGAATCCTCTCTATCTCTCTCCCGGAGAAGTTATCTCCGCCTACTGCGCCGGGAGCGTAAAAAAATTTCAATCCTCTGCCCTCCGCCTACTCCTGCTGGGCGTGCTGGCCGGGTCCATCATTGCCACGGCGGCTGCGGCCAGCAATACGGCGGTGTACGGCATCTCCGACACCTGGACCCTGCGCGCCATCTGCGCCCTGCTGTTCCCCTTCGGACTGGGGCTGGTGATTGTCACCGGTTCCGAGCTGTTCACCGGGAACTGTATGCTGCCGGTGGCCCTTCTAGACCGGCGCGGGACGGTGGGGCAGATGCTGCGCAACTGGGTGCTAGTCTACATCGGCAACCTTCTGGGGGCGATGCTGGTAGCAGGCATATGTGTATTTTGCGGCCAGCTGGACTACTCCTCCGGGGCACTGGCAGTGTATACCATCCGGGTGGGGGCCTCAAAGTGTGCTCTCTCCTTTGGCAAGGCCTTTGGCCTGGGAATTTTGTGTAATTTTCTGGTCTGCCTTGGGGTGGTAGCCGCCAACTCCGCCAAGGACACCACCGGCCGGCTGTTAGGGGCCTATCTCCCAGTGTGCTTCTTTGTGCTGTGCGGGTTTGAGCACTCTATTGCCAATCTCTATTATATCGGCGCGGCCCTGCTGGCGGCCGCTGTCCCGGAGTACGCCGCCCTTGCCGCAGCGGCGGGAGTGGACCTGTCTGCCCTCTCCCTGGCGGGGGCTGCCGCCAATCTGGTGCCGGTGACTCTGGGCAATATTCTGGGGGGAGCCGGACTGGGACTGCTCCTCTGGTACTGCCATATCAAGCAAGGAGGGACCGCCGCATGACAGGACAGGAAGCCATTGCGCTGATTCACGAGCGAGCCTGGACCGGGCGCAAACCTGGTCTGGAGCGCACCCAGGCTCTGCTGGCTGCCCTGGGCAATCCGGAGCGGAGGCTCCGCTACGTACACATCACCGGCACCAACGGGAAGGGCTCCACAGCGGCCATGACGGCCTCTATCCTCACCCAGGCCGGCCTGCGCACGGGGCTTTTCACCTCCCCCCACCTCTATCAGTTCTATGAGCGGATGCAGGTGGACGGCGTGCCCATCTCTGACGAGGATCTGGGCCGTCTGACAGAGAAGGTGCTCCAGGCGGCGGAGGGGATGTGCGATTCCCCCACAGAGTTTGAGCTGATGACTGCGGTGGGCATGGCCTACTTTTTGGAGCAGGGCTGCAACATCGTGGTTCTGGAGGTAGGACTGGGGGGGCGTCTGGACTCCACCAACGTGATCCCTGCCCCAGAAGTGGCGGTAATCACCAACATCGGACTGGAGCATACCCAAGAACTGGGGAACACCCGGGCCCTCATCGCCGCGGAGAAGTCCGGTATCATCAAACCCGGCTGCCGCTGCGTGCTATACGCCCAAGGGGAGGAGGCCTCCCAGGTGGTACGTGAGGCCTGCCGGGACCGGGGCGTCCCCCTGGATGAAACCGCCCCGGATCAGCTGGAGGTTCTGGCCTCCAGCTTGGAGGGGCAGACCTTTCGCTATCGGGGGGAGGGGCCCTACCACATCCGCCTGCTGGGGAGCTACCAGATCTCCAATGCCATGACCGCCCTGGACACGGTTCGGGCCCTCCGGGCGGGGGGATGGAAGATTCCCCAGGGGGCGGTGGAGCGCGGTCTTAAGGCCGCCCGCTGGCCGGGCCGGCTGGAACTGGTGCGCCGCTCCCCCGACGTGATCATTGACGGCGGCCACAACCCGCAATGTGTGGACGCCCTGGCCGCCGCCCTGGGACAGCTCTATCCGGGCAAGCGGTTTATTTTCCTGGCCGGCGTGCTTGCGGACAAGGACTGGCAGGGAATGTTCCAGCGGATCCTCCCTTTGGCCAAGGCCTTTGTCCTGGTGACACCGGACAGTCCCCGGGCCCTGCCTGGGGCAGAGCTGGCCGCCTGGCTGGAGCAGTTCCGGCTCCCGGTCCAGGTGCGGGACACCCTGGATGAAGGGATAGACGCGGCCATCGCCTTGGCCGCCCCGGAGGATACGGTGTGTGCTTGGGGCTCCCTGTACTCTGTGGGAGAAATCCGGCACCATCTGGGGTTGTGCTGAAGCCCCAAAAAATCGTACTATACACAGAATAGGAGTACCGCGTCAAGTGCCGTCGGATGGGAAGTGGCCGTCGGACGAAAAGGCTAGGGCCTTGCGGTGGTGCTCCGCTTCCGCTGTCGTATTAGGGAAATCCTTTTACGGCATCGAAGAGAATGTAATGGAAGAAGAGTCCCTCTTCGCCTCTGTGAAAGGAATGTGACAAATATGAAACAACAAAATACCACTCGTACCATGGTCTCCTGCGCCCTGTTGGTGGCGCTGCAGGTCATTATGGCCCGCTTTCTCTCCATCAACACCACCTTTGTGGTGGTCAACCTCTCCTTCCTGGCGGTTGCCCTGGCGGGGATCCTATTCGGCCCCCTGTGGGGGATGGCTGTGGGCGGTCTGGGCGACCTGGTGGGCGCCACATTGTTCCCCTTTGGGCCGTTTTTCCCCGGCTTTACCCTCACCGCTGCCCTGGTGGGCCTGGTCTATGGCCTGTTTCTCTATCAGAGAGAGGGGGCAGTCCACGGCACAAAGTTATGGATGAGGGTAATCGGCGCGTCCCTCATTGCCAGTCTGATCCGGCTGGTGCTCAATAGTGTGTGGCTATATATTATGTATGGCGCGGGACTGTTCGGTATGCTACCTGCCCGGCTGACGGAGTCGGTCTGTATGGTCATAGCACAGATGCTCCTGCTGCCAGTTCTCTTTTCTGTGGCAAGACGGCTCCCCGTGTCAGGCCGGTCATTGGGCTGATGGCCGGTATCGTGTGAGAAGGATTCGGTATCTAGGCCAGGGTAAGAGCTTTCCTCTGCTGTGCGGTGCGGCGGCCCGCCTTCCTTTATGGGAGGCGGGCCGCCGTTTTCTCCTGCTTGTTCATCACCTTTTGGGCGGTCAGATGAAAATTAACGTACTGGCCTTGTCCCTTCTCCATAGGCAGGCGCTACCTCTTGTCCTCTTCTTGTTTCACAGATGGTCCCCCTCAACAGCAGCTTCGGCCTTGACCGGTCTATTGACAAATGAATTTACGGTGTGATATTACTTTACTGTGCAGCAGAGACGCTCGGTGCGATCTGCGCAAAATTCACAGACCATTGCGCATTTTTTGCCCAACCGCACGACAGAAAGGACTGGATACAGCATGTTCAGAATAGCGGTTTGCGATGACGAGGCGCGGTATGTGCAGCAGACAGCAAATTATTTACAGGAATATCTGCATGTTCATCCCGCGCTCACTGGGCAAATCCACACCTTCCAGCGGGGGCAGGAGCTTCTCCATCAGGCGGAGATAGGCGGAGGATTTGACCTCTATCTTCTGGACATTATTATGCCAGAGCTGAACGGCATCCAAACAGGGCAGCGGCTGCGGGGGCTGGGGCAGGGCGGCGAGATCATCTACCTGACCACCTCCTCGGATTACGCTGTAGACAGCTACTCTGTGCGGGCCTTCTTTTACCTGCTCAAGCCTCTGGAAAAAGAGCGGCTCTTCCAGGTACTAGACGCAGCCGTAGAAAAGCTAAATGACCGCCGGGAGAAGGCCATCCTAATTTCCACGAGAGATGGCCCCCGCCGCGTCCTTCTGGATCATATTCTATACGTGGAGCGAGTGGGGCGGAGCCTGCGCTACTACCGCTCCCATGACACTTTGGACTCCTTGAGTCTCCGTGTTGCATTTCACACCGCCGTGGGACCTCTGCTCTCCGACCCACGCTTCTGTCAGTGCGGCTCCAGCTTCGCGTTTAACCTCCAGCATATCGTCGGAGTAAAGGGGGCTGAGGTCCTTCTGGACAACGGCCGTTCCGCTGCGATTCCACGCACTGCGGTGGTCTCCTTAAAGCGTGCTTGGGGGAATTTTTGGCTGGAGGAGAATGACGCATGACGGAGTTGATTCTGGCTGACCTGTTGTATATGACGGCTCTGGGTATGACTATGGTGTTTCTCTTTTTGAAAAGCCGTCTGCCCCGCCGCAAGACGGCCCTCATCTTTGCCGGAACAGCCATTTTGCTGATGGCGCTGGAAATCATCTTGACATATGCCTTCAGTGTGGACCTGGTGGTGCGTCTTTACAGCCTGATCGTCCATCTGCCGTCCTTTCTGGTAGCCTTCCTGCTCAGCCAGTATCGGGGCTGGCGGCTGCTGTACCAGGTTCTGTCCGCCGTTCTCTTCTGTTTCCTGCTCCAGCATATCGGAGGTGTCATTTTCTGCGTATCGCATCAGCAGCCATGGGCTCTGTGGACAACCCTGCTGATCTTAACCCCGGTTTTCCTGTGGATTCTCTACCGATACCTGTGCCCGCTGGTATTCCAGGTGCTGGATGAGCTCCAGCGGGGCTGGGCACTGATCTGTATGTCGCTGCTCAGCTATGGCCTGATTGTTTTGTACGTGTTTCCGGGGTATGTGGGAATTGATACAGTTACCACAGTTGTAAAGCCCATGTTTTCCCTGTTGATGGTCGGCTTCTACTGCGTCTTGGTCATGCTCTTCACCAGCGTGAGGCGGGAGGCGGAGGTCCGCTATCAGGCACAGCTCACCGAGCTCTCCCTCTCCGCCCTTCAGAGCCGTATGGAGGCCGCACAGATGGTGGAGGAGGCCATCCGGATTGAACGGCACGATCTGCGCCACCGGTTCCGGACCATCGCAGAGCTGGTGACCCAGGGAAAAAGCCAGGAGGCACTGGTCTTTCTGGGCGCAGCTCAGTCCCAGCTGGAGGAACACAAGCCCATCCGCTGGTGTCGTCCGCCTGTGCTGGACGCAGTATTTTCCACCTATTTCAGTCAGGCGCAGCGAAGGGATATCCGGATAGATGCACGCATTGCCCTGGCGGACCAACTGCCAGTGGACGAGGCGGAGCTGGCCATCGTCTTTTCCAATGCCCTGGAAAACGCCATCCACGCCTGCATGTGCCTGCCGGAGGAGCAACGGGAAATCTCCTGTAAGGTGATCTCGCACCCCGGCCTTATGTTCGAGTTTTCCAACCCTTATTCCGGCACCGTCCAATTTGACGGGGACGGGCTGCCCGTCTCCTCCCAGAAGGGCCATGGGATCGGGAGCCACTCCATCGCGGCGTTCTGCCGAAAGCACGGTGCCTCCTATCAATATACCGCGGAGAATGGCCGATTTACCCTTCGGGTGATTCTGTAATCCCTTTTGAGTCGACGACTGTGTGAAACGTAGAAGAAAAGAGAGCGCTCTTTTCTCCTGCGTCATGTATTTGCTTTGCGATATTTTCTTGTTAAATCGGCGGGAAAAGTCAAGCATATCCAGCGGATCAGGCACAATTGAAAATATTTAAGAATTGGAAAAGCGGCTTGCTTGCAGGGTCTTTCAATAAAAAATACACAAACTTGCTTTGTACTACTGCACTTAACATGCTAGTTTCAGCTTTCTTAATATGGACTTTCTACGCCTTGCTATTTTGTCTCATGCTAAATTCCAATCTCTTGTTGTACTTCTTTGAAACATGATACAGCGAAATCCAAATCTTCCTCTGCAGGACCGGCAGAAATTTGGACGCGAATTCGGTCCCGTCCTCTTGGCGCCCCTGGATAGTAAAATCCTACTACATAATGTTTTAAAATTAGGAAAACCTCCTGTGCGGTGCCACTATTTGACACCGTACAGGAGGTTGACACAAAGTTTGGGATCCGTCCTAGCAGAGCTGGTGGTTATCACCGCCCTAAAATCCAAAACCTTTGCCGTATTTCAGTACATGAAGAGAGGGAAAGGCGCAGCGAAGTTATTAATTCGGAGTCCTATTGAAACAACAGCAGGCTCCCATTTTTATCAAAGGGAACAGGCAGATAATCGGATACACGTTCCAATCTTTGATGATCTAGGGCTGAGTCAAAGGCGGCTTGAGACATGTAAATTTCTTCTAGGTATTTTGTGCTTCGAATCAGGACTAGCTTAACTTTATCAGGGATAATCTGTCCGCTGGCACGAATACAGCCTTGAATTACTAATTTTTCTGTTTCAAGTGTAATTGGTATTTTCGCCAGAAGTGGAATCATGCCGGTTGTTGCGTTAATCTGCATAAACTCCTCAACCATTTGATCTCTTAAGCCCTTTGAAATGAAATCTGCCATACCGCATCCGCAAGCATTCCCCCCAGAAATTTCTGTCAAGCGAAGTACACCTAATGCCTCAACTTCTGTTCCAGTATTTGGGAGCTTATTGATGGGGCGACCAACCACTGCTGGATCCATTCCTGTTCCGCTGATGTCTTTTCCCTGTTCCAACACAATCAGTGCATCAATTTGAGGCAACAAAATGGTAGGAACCATGGCTCTTGCGCGTCTGAGGATTGCCTTTTCTTCATCAATCAAATGTTCTGCATCTACTACATATAAGTCGGCTAAGTGGTTATATCCATTTTCAATCGTTGCAACCCCGCAGATAATATTTAAGTGTTCTAGGGCCACACGCGCAACACGTACAATATTAGCTCCCAGGTTTCTAACCCCTAAACTATGAGTCATAGCTGCGCCTTTATGTTTTGCTAAACCAATCGCGCACATTTTTACTAATCCGCTCTCATTTTCACCACGTATCGAGGTATGCGTTTTCACGCGATTAAAAAGGATAATACCATCTGCTTCATAGGCATTTTTATCAATATATACCGGAAGGCCTAGGTCCGTTTTCCCAATCTCTACCA
The DNA here is from genome assembly GCA_944387745.1 of uncultured Oscillospiraceae bacterium. The sequence goes on along the minus strand of CALXGD010000189.1, from coordinate 4,180 downwards.
CTTCCATGGAAGAAAGAATTGGGGCACCAACTGTTTCCTCTGTAATTCCTAGATGCTCCAGCATTTCCACCTGTCCTTGCGCAGTTGCGCCGCCGTGGCTGCCCATGGCAGGTACAATAAAAGGCTGTGCTCCTTTAGAACGTACAAAGTCCACAATGGTTTTCATTAAGGGTTGATAACCCGCAATGCCGCGGCTTCCGCCTGTAATAGCAATACGATCCCCTGGGTGAAGAGCCAATTTCTGGTGCTCTAGCTTCTGCCACAAAGTTTGTTCCGGATGAACTAGTTCTGTCCGATCGAAGGACTGAATCACCTTTGCTACAGGCGGAATTTGATAATCCTGAAGCATTTCTTGTAGTTTAGACATATTCAATTGATCTCCGTAAGCTTAATTGCTCTCTTTTCCGCCACACTTTTTTCAATGGCCAACGCAATTTTAAGTGCCATCAGCCCGTCTGAATATCCAACAGGGGGCTCTTCATCATTAAGCACCGCATTTACAAAGCCTTTTATGCATTGGAAATTTCCATTGATATAAAAGTTGCTCATTGTTAATTTTCCAATATTACTATAATTGGGCCTGGTAATTTCAACTGGAACTGCCTCTTCCGCGATCGCCTGCGTATTTTGATTCGAGGCGCCTTCAGAGTAGGAATTTAAAATTTTAGCGGGTTTTTGCCATGTAAAATCACGGCCGTTGTCCGCCCAAACCATATTTCGGTCCCCGCGAACTTCCACCCCTTCCATTCCAAACCCACAGGCCCATGATCCCATTGAGCCCATTGTCAGAGACCCAACGCATCCATTTTCAAATTGAGCAGTGATTGCAAAAATATGCTGGCCAGGAGCTTTTTCATATTTATATGCAAAAAGTTCGTCAATTTCTCCGATTAAGTGACGCCCCAGATCAAAGAAATGACAGGAGCCTGTCCGCAATAAATCTGTCGGTGTAGACCTGTAGCCGCCGATAAATTTGGCAATATAGGCAGAGGGGGCCCCAAATCCATCAGACTCAATTGCCCGCTTCATATCCTGGTAAGCTAATGCGTATCGCTTATTAAAAGAGACACCAATCTTTTTTCCCATGCGCTTGGCGCAATCCCCAAGTGCATAGATATCTTCCAACTCAGTTCCAAGCGGTTTTTCTGTATAAACATGTAGACCAGCTTCTACGCACTTACGTGCAATTTTTGCCTGAAGCTTCGGCACCATAACAACAAAGGCAGCCTGTGCATCTACCTCATGGAACATTTGGTCCATATCTTGGTAAGAATGGTCGAGACCAAACCGCTTAGCCGCAAAGTCGGCACGCTCTTTATTTAAGTCACAAACGGCAACAACTTCAATCGCATCTATATAAGCAATCGCATCGTGAATCAAATTTGTTGCCTGCTCTCCACAGCCAATTAATACAGACTTCAACTTTTTTTCCGATAATTCCAGTCCAGGGAACAACTCTGTTGCCATATTATAAGTTCACCTCATTTCTGAAACGAAGAAATCACTGTTTGAATTTCCTCATCCGTTAAATAATAATAATGCTCCTTCTCTTTTTCTACAATATCCCAATACTTTTTCACATAGAACAGGTCAAACCCCTTCTCTTCTGTCTGCCAGCCCTCGGTAGCGCGGCGGATCACAACATCTGGATTGTACTTCCAGCAAATATCGAATACCTCTTCCGGATGTCCCAAAAGGAAAATGATTTTCCCCGTATAAACTTTTTTTACTTCATATACACTGGGAACCGCACGTTCAACTGTCCATCCCATCTTGGCCAAAGCTTCTCGGGCAAAAATCTCTAAAATTTTAGGATCAAAATTGATTTCTACATTCATATGGCAATGGACAATTTTTTCGTCTAAAACATGTTCAATACACTCTTTCCATTGCTTGCCCTGGAAAAATTTTCGAATAAAAGCGTCCTCAGACGGTCCAACAACCTTAAATTGGTGTCCTTTGTTCTTCAAAAAGTTATTTTGATATTCACGGCCCCAACTCAATGCGTTATACCCCTGTTCCGCGTGAGGATCATCTGCCGGCATTTCAGTTAACACAACATCCGGATTGTAACGCATAAAAAAGTCAAAGGCAGGTCTGTCCGTCGGCGTCACGCTGTGCATCGCGATGACATCCGGTTTGGGAGAGATCGGATCCATGCGGCGGACCAGCGGCAGCCCCTGCGCTTCCCAATAGGCCGCCATAAGTGTTCTCAGTGACCCGGGATCCACACAAGTGTCCACGTAAATGTGGGCATGATATACATCATCGTTTTCATGCACCAAATGATTTTGAACAAAATTGGTCCAATGGGGTCCCTTAAAATAATCAATGATTCCCTGTACTTCACGCTGTCCCATAATTCATTTCCTCCTTAATTATTTGTTTTTGGACTTAGACAACATAGCGCCAAGTTTTTTAAATGCTCCCAACTGATACAAAATTGTGAGAAGAATAAAGAGCAGCAGCACAAGACAAATTGGTCTGCTTATTAACGGCATCAATGTTCCGCCAGAGGCTTTCAGCATTCTGCGTCCGTACTCATCTGCCATCGGTCCTAAGATTAGGCCAAGTACGATTGGAGCGGCAGGAATATGAATTCGATCAAATAGATAACCAATGATTCCAAAAAAGAGCATAATTTTCACATCGAAAATATTCACATTCAACGCATAAGAGCCGATACAGCACAGGACGCATACGATTGGCATCAAAATGTGAACAGGAGTTTTCAGAATCAGCGGCGCCACTTGACATGCCGGCAGTGCACAAACACGCATACAGATAGCACAAAGAACAAGGACAGCCACTACATAATAAATAAAAGTGGGGTTGTTAAATGAAAGCATGGGTCCCGGATTGACTCCGTGGAGCCGAAACGCGCCCAACAATACAGCGGTGCCGGCACTTCCCGGTACAGCCAATGTCAACAGAGGAATCATTGCTCCGCCGATTGCAGCATTGTTGGCGCACTCCGCAGCCAAAACGCCTTCAATATTTCCTTTTCCAAAGGTTTCTGGCTTTTTACTGAATTTTTTTGCAAAGTCATAGGACAGCCATGCGGCGACATCTTCTCCAACGCCAGGAATTGCACCGATCACAGTTCCGATGAGCCCAGATCGGACAATATTAACTTTGTTGCGGAGAAGGATTGGCCAAATCTTTTCATGGTCTGACTTTTTAGACAACCGCGCAGCCTCTTCTGACGCCCCCTCTTGCTGTTTCCCTGCTAGAGCGTTCAAAACACACGGAATACCAAAGAGCCCGATCATAGCGGGAACCATAGTAATTCCGCTGTAAAGGCTGACATTTCCATAGCAGAAGCGAGGATATGCATACATGCTTTCCATGCCGACACAGGCAAGGATCAACCCAAAGGCGCCGCCAATCCAGCCCTTAATAGCGTGTCCCTGCGATGCTAGGGAACCGCAGATCAGCACTCCAAAAATAGCCATCAGCAAATATTCCGGTGCGGTAAATTCCAAAGCTATTTTCATAAGCTGACCGGTTACAGCAGCAAGACATAAAAGCCCTAAAATGGTTCCAATAAAGCTGGCCAATGTTGCCGCACTCAGAGCCAGCCTCGCACGCCCCTGCATGGCCATTGGATGGCCATCCAAAACGGTGGCCGCCGCAGATCCTGTCCCAGGTATACCAATTAGTACGGCAGAGATGGACCCGGCGTAGATTGCGCCTACATACAGCCCCATCAAAACGAGCACAGCTACATCCATTTCCATGGTATAGGTGAGACCTGTCAACAAAGCCACACCCATGGTGGCAGACAGTCCTGGCATAGCGCCAATGACGATCCCCAAAAACGTGGCCCCGATCAGAAGAGCAACATTAGTAATTGAAAAAATTCCGATTAGTTCCTGTCCGAATATCATTAAAGATTCCAGCATGTATTGCCCTCCCTTCTTTACGGCAGCGGAATTCTGGCCAGGCTTTCAAACGCATAGGCGACTAACAATGTTGTCCCCGCAGAGACAATCAAATCGACTGCGATACTTTTCCAGGTTTTCTTTGGATCATAGATCAGCATGGAAACAGCTAAAAATACAAATGTTAAAATACGATAATAAATAACACCCAGCAAAAAGACATAGGCGCAAACCAAGGCAATAATTGTGATTAAATTGATAATTCGACGCATTGTCCATTCGCCGGTGCTCTTTTC
>CALXGD010000188.1 GCA_944387745.1 uncultured Oscillospiraceae bacterium | reverse complement strand
CACAGCGCCCGGCCAGGTCCTCTCGCTCCCTAGTATGGACAGATCCGGGGACATTATACCCTTTGACTCCCTTTTCCAGGAAAATTTCTCAGATCCCCGCTCTAATTCAGCTGGCCTGGGACAGCGTCACCACCGCCTTAAACAGGTCTCCGTCCACAGACAGCTGGAATTCGCCCCCCTGGAGCTCCGTGAGGCTCTTGGCGATGGACAGGCCCAGGCCGGAGCCCTCGGTGCTCCGGGACTCCTCCCCTCTCACAAAGCGCTCCATCAGCCGCTCCGGAGGGACGTTCAGAGGCTCCCGGGAGATGTTCTTTACCGACAGACTCACGCTCCCCTTCCCCCGGGTGATCTCCAGATACACCCGTGTGCCCTCCATGGCGTACTTGGCACAGTTGGACAGGAGGTTGTCCATTACTCGCCACAGGTGGCGGCCGTCGGCGTACACATAGCACTCATCTTCCGGCAGAGTCCGGATCACTGTGAGCTTCTGAGCCTCCAGCCGCTCCTCATACTCACCCAGGGCCTGGTCCAGCAGCTGCACCATCCCGATCTTTTCCCGGTTCACGGACAGGGCCCCTGTGGAGGCCTTGCTGGCCTCTACCAGGTCCTCGGTGAGCTTCTTCAGCCGCTGGGACTTCCGATCCAGCACCTCGATGTACTCCTGCGCCTTTGGGTCGTTCTGCTCCGTGGTTTTCAGCAGATTCACATAATTGATGATGGAGGTAAGGGGGGTCTTTAGGTCGTGGGACACATTGGTAATCAGCTCCGCCTTAAAGCGCTCGCTCTTCATCTGCTCGTTCACCGCCTGGGTGAGGCCGCCGGAGATGTTGTTCAGGGCCTCCGCCTGACGCTTCAGGTCCCCAGGCAGGCGGCTCGTCTCGATCTGGTGGTTCAGGTTGCCGGCGGCGATAATCTCCGTGCCCTTCCGCACCCGCCAGAAGCCTGCGGCCCACCAGGCCAGGAACAGCAGCACAGCCACGTTGATCAGCACTTCAGGGAGGGGAGTCCAATACCAGATGCAGTGCACGCACCACATGACCGTCAGATAGGCCAGAAAGAACAGCACTGTTTTCCAGGTCATGGGCAGCTCCCGCACAAAGGCTGACAGCCGTCGCCAGAGGAAGCTTACCACCCTGCATAGCAGGGTGGTCCGGGCCAGGGCCCGGGCCTTGAGCCGCACAGCTAGGGTGTACAGAAAGGCGGCCAGCATCATTCCAACGATCCCCACAGTGGCGGCACCGGCCCCAGCCAAAAATAGGATCCAGTCCCAATCCGCCTGGGCAACTGCGCTGCTAAAGGAGAAGTAATATTCCTCCCCCAGCACGAATACAGAGGGAACAATCATCAGCCCCAGGGCCAAAATCCAGATCTCGGTAAACACCCGGTCCGGCCAGGCCAGGACAATCCCCTCCGCCCCTGCCCTGTGGCCGGCGGTCCACAGGAGAAAGAGCAGCGCCAGAGCGGCCAGGGACGCGAAGGCCGCGCACAGGCCGCCGTACAGGGCAAAATTTTCTGCGTAATGGTTGTACAGCACATTCAGATTGTAAAACTCGTCCTGGGCTGTAATGCGCTCCATCGGGAGAACACCCCAGAGCAGGACTCCCTGCTCCGGCTGCCCCGCTTTCTCCCCAAGGGCATATTCCTGGGCGGCATCCGTTTCCTGGACGGCGTTCACCTGCCCCTGCTGGGCAATAGAGACAATGCCGTCCCAACCAAGCTCCACTGTGCCGTATCGGACGATGAGCACCTGCTCCTCCAGCGCACCGGAGTCCGCCTCCAAATTGGACTCCAGCACCTGGCTTCCATCGGAGCTCAAGAGCTGAAAGCGGAAGTTGGTGTGCTCCGGGGAGAGAGCCGCACGAGTTCCCTCCAACAGCTGGAGCTTCTCCTCCCTGACAATATAGGTCAGGCTGTCCTCCTCCAGATCTCTCTGGAGCTGAAGCAGGTTCCGCACCTGTCCTGTGCGGTCCAGCAGGAAGTTGTCATAGGCGGCGGTGGTCGTCCAGTCCCCGTTCCAGGTGTAGGCGGCGGCGAACAGGGTCTGCTGTCCGAAGAAGGCGCCAGCGCAGAGGGAGACCAGCAGCGCAAGCCAGACAAACACCCGCACCGGCGCGCTGTCCCGGAGACATCTCATTTGCTTCCCCCCTTGTCAATCTTATACCCCAGGCCCCAAACCACCTTCAGATACCGGGGATCCGCGGGATTGATCTCAATCTTCTCCCGCAGATGGCGGATATGGACCGCCACCGTGTTGTCTGAGCCGTAGGCCGGGTCGTTCCACACCTGCTCATAAATTTGGGAGGAGGAAAACACCTGCCCCGGGTGGGTCATCAGCAGCCGGAGGATGTTGTACTCAATAGGCGTGAGGGCCACCGGCTCCCCGTCCACCATTACCTGCTTGGCGGAGTCGTCCATGGAGATGGGCCCCACGGTGATCAGTCCGGGCCCCTTCTCCGCCCCGCCCAGGGAGGTATACCGCCGCAGCTGGCTCTTTACCCGGGCGATGACCTCCAGAGGGTTAAAGGGCTTGGTGATGTAGTCGTCCGCCCCGATGTTCAGCCCCAGGATTTTGTCCGCGTCCTCACTCTTGGCGGTAAGGAGGATGATGGGGATGTTGCACCCCTCCCGGAGCGCAGCGGTGGCCCGAATGCCATCCAGCTCCGGCATCATCACATCCATGAGAATCAGGTGGACCTCATGCTCCCTCACCACCTGAAGCGCCTCCCGGCCGTTGTAGGCTCTGACAGTTCGATACCCCTCGCTGGTGAGATAGATGTCCAGGGCGGATACAATGTCCTTGTCGTCGTCGCAGATTAAAATCGTGTACACTTCTTGTCTCTCCCTCTCCTGGTATGGCGATTGTCTCTCTGGTGTTAGCATAGCACACACAATTTAAGATGCAAGACGTAAATTCTTAAAAACTGTTGAAGATTGCAGAAAATTGACTCTTTCAATCGGACTTTCCATTTTATTATACCGCCCCCAGGCCGTCATTTTTCCTGATATTTCTGCCTCAAAAAGCCTGAAAGCGCAGTATTGCCCCTCGTTCCGCCTCCCCCAGCTCAAGCTTTTCCTCGCAGCTCCTATTTTCCGCAGGAGGACATACAAAAACCGGAAAATAGAGAAAAAGCATCGGGTCCCACAAAAAATAATTGTCTTTTCCCGTCAGTTTCGGTATACTTTTCCCGAGGTGATAAAGCGTGCTCTCTTTTCAGAATGAGAAAACCCGGATCTATGCCCTTGACGGGGCGGGCAAACTGATCGCGGAGATCACATTTCCCATGACGGAGCCCGGCGTCTACTGTATCGACCACACCTTTGTGGATGGCTCCCTGCGGGGGCAGGGGGTGGCGGACCAGCTGGTGCGGGCCGCCCTGGAGCAGATCCGAAAAAACGGTGGAACCCCCGCCGCCACCTGCTCCTACGCCGCCGCCTGGCTGGCAAAACACCCCCAATAGCAAACATAGGGCCGCCCGAATGGGCGGCCCTATGTTTGCTCCTCTTATATGCCCCCGCCCCGGAGAGCGGGAGGGAAACCATTACTGCTTGCTCTTGATGTAGGCGTCGATGGATTTGGCGGCGGACTTGCCCGCCCCCATGGCCAGGATGACGGTGGCGGCTCCAGTGGCGGCGTCGCCACCGGCAAACACGCCGGGCAGGCTGGTGCTGCCGTCCTCTCCGGCGGCCACACAGCCCTTCCGGGTCTTTTCCAGTCCCTCGGTGCCCTTGGTGCTCATGGGGTTGGGGGAGGTGCCCAGGGCCATGATCACCGCGTCCACCTCAAACTGGAACTCGCTGCCCTCCACGGGGACGGGGCGGCGGCGGCCAGAGGCGTCCGGCTCGCCCAGCTCCATGCGGATGCAAGTCATAGCCTTCACGTGGCCCTTCTCGTTCCCCTCGATGGATACCGGGTTGGTGAGCAGGTCGAAGATAATACCCTCCTCCTTGGCGTGGTGGACCTCCTCCGCCCGGGCGGGGAGCTCCGCCTCAGAGCGGCGATAGACAATGTGGACCTCGGCCCCCAGGCGCTTGGCGCACCGGGCGGCGTCCATGGCCACGTTGCCGCCGCCCACCACGGCCACCTTCTGATTGTGGAGGATGGGGGTGGGGCTGTCCTCCTGGTAGGCCTTCA
>CALXGD010000187.1 GCA_944387745.1 uncultured Oscillospiraceae bacterium | reverse complement strand
ACGATGTCCAGGGGGGTGCCGTCGGGCAGGAAGGGCATATCCTCCTGGGGCAGGATGCGGGACACCACGCCCTTGTTGCCGTGGCGGCCGGCCATCTTGTCGCCCACGGAGATCTTTCGCTTCTGGGCGATATAGACCCGAACCTTCTGATTGACGCCGGGGCCCAGCTCGTCGCCGTTCTCCCGGGTGAAGATCTTTACGTCCACGATGGTGCCGCTCTCGCCGTGGGGCACCTTCAGGGAGGTGTCCCGGACCTCCCGGGCCTTCTCGCCGAAGATGGCCCGCAGGAGCTTCTCCTCTGCGGTGGCCTCGGCCTCGCCCTTGGGGGCCACCTTGCCCACCAGATAGTCGCCGGCGTGGACCTCCGCGCCGATGCGGATGATGCCGTGCTCGTCCAGGTCCCGCAGGGCGTCCTCGCCCACGTTGGGGATGTCCCGGGTGATGGTCTCAGGCCCCAGCTTGGTGTCCCGGGCCTCCAGCTCGTATTCCTCAATGTGGATGGAGGTGAACACGTCATCCCGGACCATGCGCTCATTGAGCAGCACGGCGTCCTCGTAGTTGTAGCCCTCCCAGGTCATAAAGCCCATGAGGATGTTCCGGCCCAGGGCGATCTCACCCCGGTCGGTGGAGGGGCCGTCGGCCAGCACGTCCTGGAAGTCCACCCGCTGTCCCGCATTTACGATGGGGCGCTGATTGATGCAGGTGCCGTGGTTGGAGCGCAGGTACTTGGTCAGGCGGTAGTCCTTGGTCTCGCCGCTGTCGTATTTCACGGTGATATACCGGGCGGACACCTTAGTGACGGTGCCGGGACCCTCCGCTAGAATTGCAATCTCAGAGTCGATGCAGTTCTTGTGCTCCTGGCCGGTGGCCACAATGGGGGCCTCGGGGGAGAGCAGAGGCACGGCCTGCCGCTGCATGTTGGCGCCCATCAGGGCCCGGTTGGCGTCGTCGTTCTGTAGGAAGGGGATCATGGCGGTGGCGATGGACACCATCATCTTGGGAGACACGTCCACATAGTCCACCTGATCCTTGGAAACGGAGATGATCTCGCTGCGCCGGCGGCAGGTGATGCGCTCATTGACGAAGCGGCCCTCCTCATCCACCGGTTCGGTGGCCTGGCAGATGGTGAATTCATCCTCCATATCGGCGGACATATATTCAATCTCATCCGTGACCTGACCGGTGGTCTTATCCACCTTGCGGTAGGGGGTCTCAATGAAGCCGTAGCGATTGATTCTGGCGTAGGAGGCCAGGTAGGAAATTAGACCGATGTTGGGACCTTCGGGGGTCTCGATGGGACACAGACGGCCGTAGTGGCTGTAGTGCACATCTCGGACATCAAAGGAGGCCCGGTCACGGGAGAGGCCGCCAGGGCCCAGGGCGGACAGGCGGCGCTTGTGGGTCAGCTCAGACAGGGGGTTGGTCTGGTCCATGAACTGGCTCAGGGGGCTGGAGCCGAAGAACTCCTTGATGGCGGCAGTAACGGGGCGGATATTGATGAGGCTCTGGGGGGTGACGGAGTCCAGGTCCTGGGTGGTCATACGCTCCCGGATGACCCGCTCCATGCGGGAAAAGCCGATGCGGAACTGGTTCTGGATCAGCTCTCCCACACAGCGCAGGCGGCGGTTGCCCAGGTGGTCGATGTCGTCGGGGGTGCCCACCCCGTGAGCCAGGCAGTTCAGGTAGTTGATGGAGGCCAGGATGTCCTCGGCAGTGATGTGCTTGGGGATGAGGGCGTCCTGACTGTCGCGCACCAGGTCCTTAAAGTCCTCGTCGGACAGATTTTCCGCCTCCCGGCGGTCCAGCAGGGCGCACAGGGCGGGGAAGGACACCAGCTCGGTGATACCGCATGTCTCCGGGTCAAAGTCCACGAAGTTTTTCATGTCCACCATGTTGTTGGCGAACACCTTCACCTGCCGGCCGTCCACATCCAGGACCGCCTCGGTCACGCCGGCGTTGTCCAGCTCCCGGGCGCGCTCCCGGGTGAGGGACTCCCCGGCCTCGGCCAAAATTTCGCCGGTGCGGGGGTCGGCCACCGGCAAGGCCAGGGTGCGGCCGGACAGCCGGGCCCAAAGGGCCAGCTTCTTGTTGAATTTATAGCGGCCCACCGCGGATAGGTCGTAGCGATGGGGGTCGTAGAAGGTGGCGTTCAGCAGAGTCTCAGCGGAATCCAGGGTGGGGGGCTCACCTGGGCGCAGCTTTCGGTAGATCTCCAGCATGGCCTCCTCATAGGTCTTGCAGGGGTCCTTCTCCAGTGTGGAGAGGATCCGCTCGTCCTCACCGAACATCTCGATGATCTCCGCGTCTGTCTTGGGGCCGATGGCCCGGATGAGGCAGGTGATGGGCAGCTTGCGGTTCTTGTCGATGCGCACATAGAACACGTTGGACAGGTCGGTCTCATACTCCAGCCAGGCGCCCCGGTAGGGGATGACGGTGGTCTCATAGATATGGTTGTCCGCCTTGTCCGGGGTGTCGGTAAAGTACATGCCGGGGGAGCGGGTGATCTGGGAGACGATGACCCGCTCGGCCCCGTTGATGACAAAGGTGCCGGAGTTGGTCATAATGGGGAAATCACCCATGAAGATCTCCTGCTCCTTGATCTCCTCGGTCTCCTTGTTGCGCAGGCGCACCTTCACCTTGATGGGGGCGGCGTAGGACATGTCCCGGGCCTTGCACTCCTCGATGTCGTACTTGGGCTTCTCGTCCATGGAGTAGTCAATGAAGGACAGCTCCAGGTTGCCGGCGTAGTCGGTGATGGCGTCCACATCCTTGAACACCTCCCGCAGACCCGTGTCCAAAAACCACTGGTAGGATTTCTTTTGGACCTCCAGCAGGTTGGGCATATCCAGGATCTCCTGATACCGGGCAAAGCTCTTGCGGAGGGTCTTGCCATACATTACATCCTTTACGACCATGCTAAAAAATCAACTCGCTTTCTTGTGCATGAAATGGGTGGATTCTCGCATTTCTCGGTCCGTTCGCCGGAAAAACAGCCCTGCTCTTTGTGAAAAATCACAATTTTAGGGGCAAGGCTGCTTTTCGAACGCCCGGACCCGTTGATGAATTCCTGAATGTGGCTCTTGCCTTTTTTCAGGACCTGTGCTACACTGATCAGGAAGAAAAGTGGGAGTCTCTCCTTTAGGAGGGACATAAAAGCATTTTATTGTACCATGCTTGGCAAATTTTTGTCAAGCCTTTTTCTTATTTGCGAGAATATTTTTTGAATGATCTGGCGGTTCCAAAGAGGGACGGCCTTTTTTGATATCTAAAAAAGATAAAAAAGAGTGAGAAAAATAGTGTGTTCTCCTTGCAATGAGAGAGAATGGCGTGTATGATAATGATACAGAATTTTGCTGCTGCTTCTTCTTGATTTTGGGCAAAATGCGGATGCCCATAGATTCAGGGCAGGAATAAGTGGAGCGGCGTATTTCATGTATGTGAGAGGGAGATGCTATGAAAAAGGTGCAAAGAATCATGCTGTGCGGTGGTGTACTGGCGACCCTGATGTGCACTTCGTCTCTGGCGGCAGAGCCGGGGGAAATTCCGCTCCTGGTAAACGGGGAGGAGGCAGTATTTCCGGATGCTGTGCCGCTGTTTCGCGGTGATACCATTGATGTCCCGGCGGTGGCCACGTTTGAGGCATTGGGGTTCCAGATCACCTGGGATGAATCCAGCCAGACCATCACTGCAGAGAAGGACGGCAGATCTGTCGCCTTAGTTATCGGCAATGAGACCGCCTTTTGGAGCGGCCCCAGTTGGTCGGAGGTATCCGAGGACGGAAAGTCGGCCACCACTGGCTCGTCTGGAGGCCCTGTTGCGCTGTCCAAGCCGCCCTATGTGGACCCAGCAACTTGGCGCACCTACATAAGCGCTGAGGATCTGGACAATCTCCTGCCTGAAACGTTTCGTGTGGCAGTGGACTACGGCTGGACAGCAGACGCTGCCGGTGGCTTGGCTCTGTCTACGGCCGAGGCGGCCGTGGTGGTGGACGATGTGGAGGCCATCTGGGCGGCTAACCAGGAGACCTATGAGCTGATGGACCAGTACATGGAGTATGCCGGACAGTATAACAAGGGAAATTGGCAGGTGGACGGCACTTTGTCCCTGTCCTTTTCCGATGAAACCTCTGCCGCCGTCGGCCTGGGCGGGGAGTACAGCACGATTACCAATGAAACAGCTTTGCTGTTTGACACTGACCTGGCCATTACTTTGGGAGAACTGGAGAGCGGTATGCAGTTTGTTCTGCCCAATGTAGACATAGATGTGCGGTATGATGTGGAGACAGGGATGTTCTATTTCCAATCTCAGGCCCTCTCCGGCGCGGATACTTGGTTCAGCATGGATATGCGGGAGATCTATGATTTGGCCTACGGACCCGGCTTCTATGATGAAATGGTTGCCCTGAGTCTGGCGAGTCCGGATATGACCTTCGCCCAGACACTGGAGGCCATGCTCCGCAGCGACAACATGCTGCCCCTGTCCAGAGAGGTCACCACGCAGGATTATTTGACAATTTGCAATGGGATCTTTGCAGACAGCGCTTTTGTGCAGGAGGGTTCTACCTACACCAGCACCGTGGATTTCTTTGAGGAAGGGGCGGCGCTCCAGATGCGCTTTGATCTTTTTGTCAGCCGGGGCGAGGTGACCGGCTATAGCCTGGAGATGCGACTTGATGACGAGACGGAGGGTGTGTCCCTGGTTACGGAGATGCGGGATGAGAAAATGACCATGGCATTTGATATGGACATCCCTGGCGGAACAATGAACTTCCATATGGACGGCACCTATCGGAGCGTCGAGGCCGTTCCTGATGCAGTACCTCCTGCCGGCGCTGAGACAGTAGATCTCATGGAGGGCCTGTTGGGGATGGAGGAAACTTCGATGTCTGTGCGAGGCCCTATGTCAGCCTTCTGATTGGGGATAGACGGTATGAAGCACCCCGGAGACCGCCGACGGCGGTCTCCGGGGTTTGGGTCAGGGGTTGACAATTTGCTCAAATCTGATATAATAAAAAAAACATCTGCTGCCGAGTAGATGGGGTGCATTTATTGATGTATCGTTAGGCCTTGGAAGATACATCGGTAAGTGCTTTTTTTTGGCGTTGACGTCTCTGTGTGGTACTGTTTTGCGAAAGAGCAGCAAGCCGCAGGGGTTGGCCCACGCAGTGAAATTGAAAATTTGTCATTTAAAAATCTATTTTTTAGGAGGAACAATTCCTATGGCATGGCTCTATTTATGTATCGCAGGCGCGATGGAGATGGTCTGGTCCACCTGTATGAAGCTCTCCGATGGTTTTACTAATTTAAAATTTTCAGTTCTTACCGTTGTAGGGATGATCATCAGCTTTGCCCTCTTGGCCCAGGCTACGAAGGTGCTCCCACTGGGGACGGCCTATGCTGTATGGACGGGAATTGGAGCTTTAGGTGCGCTGATTGTAGGTGTCCTTTGGTTCAAAGAACCCCTTACGGCTGCCCGTATTTTTTTTGCAGCCCTGCTTTTGGCAGGAATTTTGGGGTTGAAGCTTACTTCTGGGGAGTAAAAATACCTCCGTGCCGCAGCACGGAGGTATTTTTGCACTTAAACACGGACGATGTAACCAGCTTTTCTGGGTTTCGGAGCGGGAATTTCTCCATCGGCATAGCCTAAAATGCAGTTACCCACTCCGCGCAGTGTCTCAGGCAGACCCCATTTTTTAAGCAGAGCCTTTCCCTCAGGGCGATCGAAGGTCTCCATGGCTCGGTTGATCCAGCAGGAGGCCACTCCCAGGGACCAGGCGGCATTCATTAGATTCCCCATGACCAGAGAGCCGTCCTGAATCCAGGTTCTGATATTGCTGTCTGCTAAGACGATAACCACCGTGGGAGCGCCATAAAATGGATCAGAATCAGGTTTCCCCAGGATTTCGGCATTGAGCTTTGAGAGGTAGGCGATGGTTTCCGGGTCCTGCACAACTACCATAACGGCGGACTGTAGCCCCTTGGCAGAGGCGGCCCAAGTGCCCGCATCTAAAATGGCATCAAGTTCCTCAGGCTTAATTTGCTCACTGCGGTAACTGCGGACACTGCGCCGCTCCTGGAGTGTGGCAATGGTTTCATTGACGTGATTCATAAAATGCCCATCCTTTCATCATATTAGAGTAAATTTATTATAACATGCTCCAAGTAATGTGAAAAGTAAATTTCTAAGCCAAAGAGAAGAATTTTGTAATTTGGGACTACCGCTGAAGATCAAAGTATGGTACACTCACTGTGTAAGCAAGGTTGTGACAGGAGGTACAGACCAATGAAATGTCCTTACTGCGGTTATCTGGAAAGCAAAGTTGTGGATTCCCGGCCTGCGGACGAGGGAGCCAGTATTCGCCGCCGGCGGGAGTGCTTGTCCTGCCATAAGCGCTTTACCACATATGAGATGATGGAGAGTCTGCCTCTTGTGGTGGTGAAGAAGGATGGCAGCCGCCAGGCGTTTGACCGGAATAAAGTGATGGGCGGACTGATCCGGGCCTGCGAGAAGCGACCGGTCTCTATTGGTACTCTGGAGGAAATTGTCACAGAGATTGAACAGGTGCTTCAAAATGAAATGGAGCGGGAAGTGAGTTCTGCGGAAATCGGCGAATTGGTGATGGAGCGGCTGAAGAAGGTGGACGAGGTGGCCTATGTGCGTTTTGCCTCGGTATACCGCCAATTCAAGGACATCAATACCTTTATGCGGGAGCTGAATAAGCTGTTGGAGGATAAATGATGATGACCTCATATTCAAATTAGGTCATTTGTCCTGCAGAAAATAGCACGGGGAGTCTAAGGATCAAACCTTAGGCTCCCTTCTTTATATGCCTATTTTTCGGAAATAAGAGCGGAGTTTTGAGGGAAAACAAAAAACAGCACGAGATGGCGGAGAGAGGAGTCTGGGCGCTTATTGCCAAGAATGGACATTTTAGACGGAACAAGATGTTCATTTTGGGTGAGATGTCATCAATGATGGCAGTGTCAACAGTTTTTCGCAAATTGGTTTGCAAGCTCCGGGATGAATGAAGTCAGCCAGCAATAGAGGCGTCCTCAAAGACCACCTCCAGGTGCTTCATGTTTATGTATTTCTTGTTGCTCCACTGGGTAACAGCCACATGACACAGTCGGGCACAGACCAACATCAGGGCAGAATTACCGTCCGGGAAACTGCCCACCACACAGGTACGGCGACAAATCTCCCGGTTCAGCCTCTCAATAGCATTATTGGTACGGATGCGAATCCAGTGTTCACTGGGGAAATCACAGTAGGTCAGCGCTTCCTCAATGCCATCCTCCACCTTCTTGGCGGCCTCCTTCAGCTTCATAGAGCGCAGTCCCTCCACCACAGCCTTGGTCTTTTCCCTGGCAGCCTTCTTGTTCTCCTGGGCGTGGATCGCCTTGAGCATCTGAGCCACCAGCTTCACTTTGGAGCGAGGTGTGACCGAGAACACACTGCGGTAAAAGTGTACGGTACAGCGCTGGTACTTGGCCTCGGAGAATACTGCTCCAACAGCCTCCAGCATACCAAGACACTTGTCGCCAACCACCAGCTTGCCCCCGTCCAAGCCATGGCCACGCAGCCACCGGAAGAAGTTGACCCAGCTGGCCTGTCTCATCCGTAACACCGGCTATGCTGACTCCGCTTGAGGGCCACCGGGGTCGGTGAGATCTATCTGGCTTGCCCCCTCGGTATGGCGGCCAGCCGCAGCTTTTACACCGTCCGCTGTATCCACCTGACAGATCTGCTGGCGGAGATCTCCGCGGCCTGGGCCAACAACACCTGACGGGATTACATGCAAAGCTCAAGAAAGAGAAAATTCTCATCCCGGAGGAGTGGTTGCTTTACCCTTTCAAAGAGGCAGAGGTAAAAGATGTGCCGGAACTGTTAGAGGATAGAAAAAAGGTTCTGCTCCCAGTATGACATCGATGAGCGGCGTGAGAACTTGTGTGGCTCGATCCTAGCCGATGCCAGCTGTGATCGAATCATCTACAGTATATACTACCTAAATTGAAAGCGAGCCTATGCGCAAGCGCAAAGGCGGACCAGAGTAAACTCCGGCAGTACTATGCTTCTGGCTGCCATGCACCATTTGTGCAGAACCAGTGCATCAGCTCCTGTGGTCATGCTGCCCTTTTAAGACGGTGTATACAGCACACGCGGTTTTTATGTAGCAGAAATACCTGATTCATAGTTGTGCGCCCATTGTTATACTATATCCCTCGCTACACCCCTCTATGGCCTGCTTTACACTTGCTGATTGTTCCTTCGAGATTAGCACGTATGATTTCAATTTTTTCTAAACCTAGTTTTTGCTTTTGTAGCATAATAATGCTCCCCCAGTGTTTGACAGTGTTTTATTTCACCGTCTCTCATTGAGGGAGCATATGAATTCCTATAGGGACGCCCATTTTCCGTTCACTGGGCTACAAATTGATTCGATACAGCCGGTTTTTGAAGCGGCACAGCTTTTCCTGGCACCGGCTGCACTGGAGGGTGCGGTTGGAGCCGGACCAGAACCGCTCCGGGTGGCGGTGGTAGCGGATCTCCCAGACGATGAGCACCACCGCCCCCGTGAGGGAGAGGGACTGGGCATAGAAGTGGGGGACCAGCATCAGGGGGGCGGCCATCATCCAGGCGCCCCAGGCGAAAATCCGGCAGTTGACGCAGCACCGGTTGCCCATGAGGAAAAATTGAAAGGGGCAGAAGAACAGCACGCACACCAGGTCGCAGAGATAGCACAGGGCGCACAGGAGCACCAGATCGGGGACACAGAGTGCCCCAAAACGATAGCCGAGCCCCAGGGTCAGGCTGATAGCCAGCCACAGGACCAGGACCTTCAGAGCTCCCCGGTTCTGCCGCCGGACAGCCTGGCGAAGCTGGGACGGGTCATAGCCGGGGACGGACTCGAACCGGTTGGGGAACTGCTTCATGCATCCGGCGGTGAGGTGGCTTCTGGAATTGATCTGGGCCAGCATGGAGATCAGCACGCACAGCCACAGCACACCGGCGGGGGAGAGCATCCCCTGACGGAAAAAGTCCAGGGAGTCCTGGTTCCACAAATACAGTCCGGCGATGAGGAGAAAGACGGCCAGCCGGAAGAAAAACTTCCAGAGGTAGTGCCGCACTACGGGGGTGGCGGGGGCGGAGGCCGGCGCGCCCATCATCCGATCTCCCGCCGCCCTTCCAGGGCGCGCATGAGGGTGGCGTCGTCGGCGTACTCTAGATGGCTGCCCACGGGAATGCCGTAGGCCAGGCGGGTGACCTTTACCTGGAAGGGCTTCAGCAGCCGGGACAGGTACATGGCGGTGGCCTCCCCCTCGGTGTCTGGGTTGGTGGCCATGATGACCTCCTGGACGCCGCCGGCGGCTACCCGCTCCACCAGGGATTTGATGTGCAGGTCGTCAGGTCCCACGTGGTTCATAGGGGAGATCACCCCGTGGAGCACGTGGTAGAGACCCTGGTACTCCCGGGAGCGCTCCATAGCCATCACATCCTTGGGGTCGGCCACCACACAGATGGTGGAGGAGTCCCGCCGGGGGCTGGAGCAGATGGAGCAGGGGCCCTCCCCCTCGGTGAGATTCTGGCACACCGGACAGCAGTGGATGGAGGACTTGGCGCTGAGAATGGCCTGGGCGAAGGAATTGGCGTCCTCCTCCGTCATGGACAGCACATAGAAAGCGAGCCGCTGGGCGGATTTCACGCCCACGCCTGGCAGCTTGGCGAACTGCTCCACCAGGGCTTCCAGCGCGGGGGGGAGATACTGCATGGGAAATGACCTCCTTGGTCAGGTTTCGATTTTTGGGGAGTTCCGCCGCACCCGGCGGTCCCCATAGTTGTTGTACGTTACACCCGCAGGGCGGCGATGGCCGCGGCCGGGTCCTCCGCCTTGTATACGGCGGAGCCGGCCACCAGAACATTGGCTCCGGCCTCCACCACCAGGGGGGCGGTCTTGGGGGCAATGCCCCCGTCCACTTCCAGCTCGCAGGCGGGATTGTATTTCTCAATCAGGGCCCGCACCTGGCGGATGGTGTCCAGCTGGGACTCCATGAAGGCCTGGCCGCCGAAGCCGGGCTCAACCGTCATCACCAGCACCATGTCCAGGTTCTCGATATAAGGCAGAATGGCCTCCGCCTTGGTGATGGGCCGCAGGGCCACTGCCTTCTTTATTCCGCACTCTCCGATGATTTTCAGGGCCTGGGCGATGTGGTCGGGATGGTCGGCCTCCAGATGGATGGACAGCAGATCGGCGCCCGCCTTGGCAAAGGTCTCCACATACCGCACCGGCTTGTCGATCATCAGATGTACGTCCAGGAACATGTCCGTGTGCTTCCGGATGGACTGGAGTACCGGCACGCCGATGGTGATATTGGGCACAAAGGCCCCGTCCATCACGTCCACATGGAGGTAGTCGGCGGAGGACACCCGCCGGATATCCTGTTCCAGGTTGCAGAAGTCGGCGGAGAGAATGGAAGGTGCAATTTTGATCATTTTTTTATCCTCGCTTTCTCAAGATGTGAAATAGAGCTCACGGAATTTTTTATTTCCGGCTATGATTGGGAAATGGGGGCATCTGCGTTCAGGGGCAGGGAGTGGGAGAGGCGCATAGGATGGGGGGCGGAGACGGGGGCGGCGCGCCGCTCCCGAAAGGTGGCTCCGGACCCTGGGTACGCTCCAGGCCGTTCCCACGGGCCCACCGTCCTCCCCAGGAAGTCCAGAGAGCCCGCCGCTTTTCAGATAGCTGTCCGCCGGAGGTTTTCCTCCGGCGGACAGCGGAGGTCCCAGTCAGTTGTAGAAGTCGGCGGTCATAACCTCCCGAACGGAGAAGCCCTCCTTTTTCAGGGCCTCTAGAATCTCTGCCTTGTGTTCCCGGCCAAAGGCCTCCAAGGTGACCTTCAGCTCAACCCCGTTCTGCCGGTTGATATTCACAAACTGGTTGTGCTCCAGCTTGATGATGTTGCCGTTGTGCTGGGCCAGCAGGGCGGACACCCGCATGAGCTCGCCGGGCCGGTCGGGCAGCAGCACGGAGAAGGTGAAGATCCGCCCCCGGATGATCAGGCCGTGCTGCACCAGGGAGGCCATGGTGATTACGTCCATATTGCCTCCGGACAGGACGCAGACCACGTTCTGGCCCTGGCACTCAAAGTGTCTCAGGGCGGCCACCGACAGCAGCCCGGCGTTTTCCACCACCATCTTGTGCTTCTCCATGATGTCCAGGAAGGCCTCCACCAGCTCATGGTCGGCGATGGTGAGGATGTGGTCCACATATTTCTGTACATAGGGGAACACCAGGTCCCCAGGGGTTTTCACCGCCACGCCGTCGGCGATGGTGCTGGCGGTGGGGAGGGTGACCACATGGCCGGCCTGCCGGCTGGCGTACATGGAGGCGGCCCCGTCAGGCTCCACTCCGATGACGGTGACGTTGGGATTCAGAAGCTTGGCTAAGGTGGCCACGCCGGCGGCCAGTCCGCCGCCCCCGATGGGCACCAGGATCACATCTACATCGGGCAGGTCCTGGAAGATCTCATAGGCAATGGTGCCCTGCCCTGTGGCGATGTCCAGGTCGTTGAAAGGGTGGATGTAGGTGAGGCCCTCCTCCTGGGACAGCTGGGCGGCCTTCTCTGCCGCCTCGTCAAAGATCTCTCCATGGAGGATTACCTTGGCCCCGTACGCCTTGGCGTTGTTTACCTTCACCAGGGGAGTGGTGGTGGGCATGACAATGGTGGCAGGTGCGCCGGCGGCCTTGGCCGCGTAGGCCAGGCCCTGGGCGTGGTTGCCGGCAGAGGCGGTAATGAGCCCCCGGTTCTTCTCCTCCTGTGACAGGGTACTGATTTTGTAGTAGGCCCCCCGGATCTTATAGGCCCCGGTGACCTGCATGTTCTCCGGCTTCAGATACACATTGGCGCCGAAGTTTTCTGACAGGGCGGGGGAGTGAATCAGGTTGGTGGGATGGATGACGCCCTGCAGCACGCTGCGGGCGGCTTTGAATTGTTCGAGGGTCATGGCAGTCTCCTTTTCTCCGCGGATCACAGGCAGCTGAGGGATCCCGATTGAATTCGATATGTGCAATCATAACCCAACGGGGCGGGAAAAGTCAATGGACAGCCCCGGTTTAGCGGGAATTTTCTTGACCCCCTTTCCGGGGGATGTTACAATAACAGCAGAGTGTCTGGCGGCGTTCCGCAGAGCCGGAACGAAGGAAGGAGGTCGCCATGGCAAAGCGTACAAAGCGCTCTGTGCTTCCGATCTATCTGGTGGGAGCGGTGTGGCTGGTGTTCGGGCTGTTTTTCTCCCTGTACCGGCCAGTGGACTATGTGCTGTGTGCCCTGGTGTCTCTGGGGGCGTTCATCTTTGGCAAGGCGGTGTTCCCAGACCGGGAGTATCAGCTGCCAGAGGATGAGGAGGAGCGGCGCCGGAAGCAGGCGGAGGAGGCCCACGCCGCCCGGGAGCAGGCCCAGAAGGACCGGGAGGCGCGGCAGCGTCAAGCACAGGAGGCAGAGGCCCGGCAGGCCCAGCAGACCAAGAGCACCGGCAACCCAGAGATCGACAAGCTGATCCTGGAGCGGGACCGGGCCCTCTCTGAGATGCGCCGCCTCAACGACAGCATCGAGGACGAGACCATCTCCGCCCAGATCGACCACCTGGAGGAAGTCACCCGGCAGATCATCGACCAGGTGATTCGAGAGCCCAAAAAGCTCCCCCAGATCCGGCGGTTTTTGAACTACTTCCTGCCCACCACCCAGAAGATTCTCAACGCATACGACCGCATGGATGCGGTGGGTATCTCTGGGGAGAACATCGACGCCACCAAGACCCGGGTGGAAAATATGATGGGCACCATCGTGAAGGCCTTTGACAAACAGCTGGACAACCTGTTCGGGGCGGAGGCCATGGACGTGTCTACTGACATCACCGTCATGGAGAACCTGCTGGCTCAGGAGGGGCTGTCCGGGCCGGAGCGGCCCAAGGCCTCCGATGGTAGCACCACTCTGGAGCTGTGAGTGCGGAGGACCGGAGAGGAGCGGGAGAATGTGAAAAGGGAGAAGCGGCGGAGGCTGCTCTTTGCGGCGCTGGCCTTTGCCTGCACCGCTCTGGCCGCGGTGCAGACGTGGCGGGAGTGGTCAGGGGGCACCCGCGGATGGGGGCTGGCCGCCCTGCTGGCAGTGTGCTGGATGGTAAACGGGACATGCTGGCTTGTTAGCTGGTTTCGGTATGACAAAACTCATCAAAATGAATCCAATTAGGATATTTTAGGAGGAATACGACCATGAGCGATAATCTGGATATGACCCCGCAGCTGACCCTGACCCCGGAGGCGGACGCCGCTGCCCCCGCCGCGCCAGAGGCCCCATCTCTCACCCTGGAGCCCCAGGCGGCCCAGGCCGCCCCGGTGGTGGGAGAGCCCGTCCTCTCTGAGGAGGAGAAGCGGAGGCAGCGGGAGGCCAACGCGGTGAAGCTGGACGAGTCCATGCTCACCGAGGCGGAGCGGAAGATGGTGGACGAGTTCGCCCAGAAGATCGACGTCACCGACGCCAACCTGGTGCTCCAGTATGGCTCCGCCGCCCAGAAGAATATTGCCTCCTTCTCGGAGAACGCCCTGAACAGCGTGCGCACCAAGGACCTGGGCGAGGTAGGACAGGCCCTGTCCGCCCTGGTGGTGGAGCTGAAGGGCTTCGGCGAGGAGGAGGACGAGGGGGGCATCTTCGGCTTCTTCAAGAAGAAGCGCAACAAGCTGGAGGCTCTGAAGGCCAGCTATGCCAAGGCCGAGGTGAACGTGGACAAGATCGTCCACGCCCTGGAGGACCACCAGGTGGTGCTGATGAAGGACATCGCCATGCTGGACCAGATGTATGAGCTGAACACCAAGTACTACAAAGAGCTCACCATGTATATCATCGCCGGCAAGAAGCGTCTGGAGTATCTCCGCACCCATGACTTGGAGGAACTGCGGAAGAAGGCGGCCCAGTCGGGCGCTCAGGAGGACGCCCAGGCCTACAACGACTTTGCCAACCTGTGCAGCCGCTTTGAGAAGAAGGTCCACGACCTGGAGCTCACCCGGATGATCTCCGTCCAGATGGGCCCCCAGACCCGGCTGCTCCAGAACAACGACACTCTGATGCTGGAGAAGATCCAGTCCTCCCTGGTGAACACCATCCCCCTGTGGAAGAGCCAGATGGTGCTGGCCCTGGGGCTGGAGCACTCCCGTCAGGCCACTGCCGCCCAGTCCGCCGTCACCGAAATGACCAACGAGCTTCTGCAAAAGAACGCGGACATGCTGAAAATGGGCACCGTAGAGACTGCCCGGGAGGCGGAGCGGTCCATTGTGGACATCAAGACGCTCCAGCACACCAACGAACAGCTCATCTCCACCCTGGACGAGGTGATGAAGATCCAGACCGAGGGCAGCCAGAAGCGCAGAGAGGCCGAAGCGGAGCTGGGCCGTATCGAGGGCGAGCTAAAGCAGAAGCTGCTGGAGCTGAGAGGATAAGAGGGCTTCATTTGGCTGGATAGGGGGACGCCTATGAAATTTTTCCGAAAAACTGGTGTAGCTGTGGCTCTGACCCTGGTGATGATCGCCGCCGGGGTGTTCATCGGCCTGCAGCGGGGAGGACAGGCGGAGGAAGCGCCGCCCCCCTCGGCGGAACTGGATACATCGCTGGACGTCGGCTCCTACGTTGTCTGGATCAGCGACGAGGCTGATGTGCTCACACCCCAGCAGGAGGAGACCATTTGCCGCTACAACGCCAACTGGGTGGAGCGGTACGACAGCCTCATCGCTGTGGCCACGGTGCCCTCCCTGTCGGAGAATATCGCCGACTACGCCTATGACCTGGGGACGGAGATCCAGCTGGCCTCCGCCGACGGTATTCTGGTGGTAGACGCCGGGACCGGGGACTGCTATCTGGCGGTGGGCCCTGACTACCCCATGACGGACAGCCAGGTGAGCTCCTATTTGGATCGGTACTTGTATGAGGACGCCATGGCCGGCGACTTCGGCCACGGCGTGGTGGAGCTGTTCGGCGGGATCAACCAGTTCTATCTGGAGCACTACGGCCTGGGCTATCTGGAGGACAGCGGCGGGGCCTACGGCGGCCGCCGCGCCGGAGAGCTGGTGATCGGCACGGTGGTGCTGCTGGTGGTCCTGCTGCTGATTGCCACTGTCCTGGACTCCATGCGGTATTCCTCCTACCGGCAGCGGTACTACGGGGTGGTCAATCCACCCTATGTGTTCCGGCCCATCCTGTTCTGGCACGGTCCAGGCTGGGGCTGGTATCAGAGGCGGTGGAGGCGGCCCCCTCCCCCACCTCCACCCCCCAGAGGGCCGAGGGGACCGGGCGGCCCGGGACGGCCCGGAGACGGAGGATTTTCCGGCTTCCGCGGGCCCGGCGGCTCTAGTTCCCGAGGGGGCGGCTTTGGCTCCAGCCCCCGTGGCGGTGGCTTCTCCCGCGGTGGTGGTTTCTCCCGGGGCGGCGGCTTTGGGAGTGGCCGGGGTGGAGGCTTCGGCGGAGGTGCCCGAGGCGGAGGGTTCGCCCGGGGCGGCGGCTTCGGCGGCGGACGGGGCGGCGGCTTTGGCCGCCGGTAAGGAGTGGCGTCCCGGAGGCTCGCTGTGCAACCGGCGTTTCGCCAAACTATGTGATTGCGCGCCAGTGGATACACTGGCGCGCAATCTGATTTTTGGGGGAAGAGATGGATTCCCGTGAAAAATGGCCGTCTCTCTGTCTGGCAGCTGGGGAAGCGGGGGGCTGAGGCGGGTTCACTGTGAGCGCAGAGAGAGCTCCGGCCCGGCGATATTGATCTCCTGGGGGAGCAGGTTCATAATGGACACCTCAAAGGCGATGCGCTCCTCAGTGCGGTCCCCCAGGTTTTTGGTGTAGGCGCGGCTCTGCAGGCGGCCCTCCAGCCGGAGGGAGCTGCCCACCGGCAGACCGGCACACAGGTGGGCCAGGCTTCCCCAGGCGATGCAGGGCAGGTAGTCCGCCCGACCATACCTGCGGTTGACCGCCAGAATCATGTCGCAGATGGTCCGCCCCAGAGGGGTGGAGCGCAGGCTGGGGGATTTGCACACTGTGCCGGAGAGGAGAAGCAGGTTCTCATCCTCCCCCTCTTCTGGGATCAATTCTTTGGCAAAGACGCTGATGATCAGCCGGCTCCCCACCCCGGAGCGGTTGTTGAAGGTGCGCGCCTCCCCACGGACGGTGAGGGCGTCACCCTGGGATGGCCAGCCGCAGGCCTCCAGCAGGGGCCTTGGGACGGTGAGGTTGACCTGGTCCGCGGTTCCGGACAGACGGCTGACCAGAAGGGGGAGGGAGAAGAACTCCACCTGGTGGCTGCAGTGGGAGAAGGCGGGCGAATGGGCGGCCCGGCCGTGGAGGACGATTCGGTTGAGGTCCGTCCCGGTCTGCTTCATCCTGGATCACACTCCTGAAATCGTTTGTTCCCCCCATCTATATGAGAAGAAGGGGCGGGATATGTCCAGGCTGTCCAGGTCGGTCCCAGGAGGCACCCCAGGTAGGAAAAAATCTGCGCGCCGTCCCTCCGGACGGCGCGCAGATTTTTGTCTATTGGGAGAGTTACTCCAGAATGGCTCCTTTGTCGGCGGAGGACACCAGCTTGGCGTACCGGGCCAGATAGCCGGTCTTGATCTTGGGCTGGGGGCAGACCCACTTGGCACGCCGGGCGGCCAGCACCTCGTCGGGCACCTCCAGGGTGATGGTGTGGTTGGGGATGTCGATAGAGATGACGTCCCCCTCCTCCACCAGGCCGATGGGTCCACCGGAGGCCGCCTCGGGGGAGACGTGGCCGATGGAGGCCCCCCGGGTGGCGCCAGAGAAGCGGCCGTCGGTGATGAGGGCCACCTCCTTGTCCAATCCCATGCCCGCAATGGCGGAGGTGGGGTTGAGCATCTCCCGCATACCGGGGCCTCCCTTGGGGCCCTCGTACCGAATGACTACCACGTCTCCGGCCACGATCTTGCCGTCATAGATGGCTCGGATGGCCTCGTCCTCGCTGTCGAACACCCGGGCGGGGCCCTGGTGGACCATCATCTCCGGGGCCACAGCGGACTGCTTCACCACACAGCCGTCGGGAGCCAGGTTGCCTTTCAGCACCGCGATGCCGCCGGTCTTGGAGTAGGGGTTGTCGCTGGGGCGGATGCTCTCAGGATTCCGGTTGACCACGCCCTCCAGAT
>CALXGD010000186.1 GCA_944387745.1 uncultured Oscillospiraceae bacterium | reverse complement strand
GAGCCGGCTGGCCCAGGCAGAAGTTGTCGGCATCACTGCGGGTGCTTCCACACCCGCGTGGATAATAAAGGAGGTTTGTGACAAAATGAGCGATGAAATCATGGAGATCGAGGAGTCCTTTGCTGATATGCTGGAGCAATCGATCAAAACTTTGAATAATGGGGATAAGGTAACTGGTACTGTAGTGGCCATTACGCCCACCGAGATTCAGGTGGACCTGGGCACCAAGCACTCCGGTTATATCCCGGTCTCTGAGCTCTGCGACGATCCCAACGCCAAGGCGGAGGACCTGGTGAAGATCGGTGACGAGATTGAGGCCATTGTGGTCCGGGTCAACGACCAGGAGGGCGTGGTCAACCTGTCCAAGCGCCGTCTGGACGTGGACAAGCACTGGGAAGAGGTGGAGTCCGCCCATGAGAACGGCACCGTTCTGGAGGGTGTGGTCACCGAGGACAACAAGGGCGGCGTCGTGGTGTCTGTGAAGGGCATTCGGGTGTTCGTCCCCGCCTCCCAGACCGGTCTGCCCCGGGAGACTCCCATGAGCACCCTGGTGAAGCAGAGAGTGCGCCTGATCATCACCGAGGTCAACCGCTCCCGCCGCCGTGTGGTGGGCTCCATCAGCCGGGTCACCCGCGCTGAGCGGGCTGCCGCCGCTGAGAAGGTGTGGTCCGAGATCGAGGTGGGCAAGCACTACACCGGCACCGTGAAGTCCCTGACCTCTCACGGCGCCTTTGTGGACATCGGCGGCGTGGACGGCATGGTCCACATCTCCGAGCTGTCCTGGAGCCGCATCAAGCACCCCTCCGAGGTGGTGAAGGTGGGGGACACCGTGGACGTGTACGTCATCTCCTATGACCCGGAGAAGAAAAAGATCTCCCTGGGCATGAAGGACCGCAGCCAGGATCCCTGGACCGTGTTCACCACCACCTACCAGGTGGGCGACACCGCCAATGTGCGGGTGGTGAAGCTGATGTCCTTCGGCGCCTTTGCCGAGGTGGTGCCCGGCGTGGACGGTCTGATCCACATCTCCCAGATCGCCGACCACCGCATTGAGAAGCCCGGAGACGTGCTGGCCGAGGGCGACAAGGTGGACGTGAAGATCACCGACGTGGATATGGAGAACAAGAAGGTCTCCCTGTCCATCCGCGCTCTGCTGGAGGAAGCCCCCGCCCAGGAGGAGCCCGCTGAGGAGGCGGCTGCTGAGGACGAGCCCCAGGAGTAAGCCCTGCGCTCCAGACAAAAATTTCTTAAAGCGCCGCCGCAAGGCGGCGCTTTTCCTATTTTCCGACTTTATGTTGTGTTCCCAGGTTCAAAATTTCTCTTGCTGCTTCCAACTGCCAGCGGGCGGGAGCACAGGAGTAAATTGGGGCTTCCTGTTTTCTCAGACAGAAATCCCAAGCAAAATGTTAAAATTAAGGAAAATTTTTCGAGAAACCATAAAAAACTTGTCAAAGAACGGAAAACTGGGTATAATATGCTTGGAGTATTATGGAACAGCGTGTCCGGAGTTTTTTGCCCCCACTGGGACAGGGGCCCGGGCGCGAGAAATGTGAAGCGGGCCCATGGATCAGTGGGCGGGACTGGAGGTGTTGCCGTTGTTTCACATTGGGGACAAAGTGGTCCACCCCATGCACGGGGCGGGGATCGTAGAGAGCATTGTGCAGAAGAAGGTAAACGGTGTGCTTCGGGACTATTATGTCCTGAAACTTCCGGTGCGGGCCATGGTGGTAATGGTGCCGGTGGAGCACTGCGAGTCAATCGGTGTGCGCCCCATTGTGGACCGGGCCGTGGCGGACCGGGTGCTGGACGAGCTTGCATCCCTCCAGGTGGACATGACCTCCAACTGGAACCGCCGGTATCGGGAGAACATGGAGCGCCTCAAAAGCGGCGACCTGTTCCAGGTGGCCCAGGTGGTGAAGGGGCTCATGCTCCGGGACGGACAGCGGGGCCTCTCCACTGGGGAGCGGAAGATGCTCCACTCCGCCAAGCAGATCTTGATCTCCGAGATTGTGATGAGCCAGAGCAGCAGCTATGAGGCTGTGGAGGAGCGCATCAACCAGGCGCTGGCGTAATAGAATAAACTAAGTGAGGACAAGGGGGGAGCCGGAGGGCTCCTCTTTTGCAGGGAGGGACGAGGATGGCTGGCCTCTTTTCCCGGCTGAGCCGGAAAAAATCCGTACATATCTGTTCCGCCGTAATCGTGGCCGCCGGGAGCGCCCGGCGGATGGAGGGGGTAGACAAGGTGCTGGCCCCCCTGGGGGACTGCCCGGTCCTAGTCCGCACCCTGCGGACCTTTCAGCAGTGTCCGGCGGTGGCGGAGATCGTGGTGGTCACCCGGGAGGACCTGCTGGTAGAGATCGGCGGCCTGTGCCGGGACTTCGCCTTCTCCAAGGTGACCAAGGTGGTCAAGGGCGGGGCGGAGCGTATCCACTCCGTCCAGGCTGGCCTTCGGGAGGTGCGGGAGGACGCGGAGCTCATCGCCATCCACGACGGTGCCCGGCCTCTGCTGCCCCCGGAGGTGCTGGAGGAGGCGCTGGAAAAGGCGTCTCAGACGGGGGCCGCCGCCCCCGCGGTGCCGGTGACAGACACGGTGAAGCGGGCGGAGAAGGGGCTGGCGGTGGAGACAGTGGACCGCTCTGCCCTGTTCGCCGTCCAGACCCCCCAGGTGTTTCAGGCCGATCTGATCCGGGCAGCGGTGCAGAAGGCCCTGGAGGACGGGGAGGTGCTCACCGACGACTGTGCCGCCGTGGAGCGGCTGGGCATGAAGGTGTCTCTCACAAGGGGGAGCCGGGAGAATCTGAAACTCACCACCCCCATTGACCTGATTCTGGGGGAGGCCATTCTGGAAGCGAGGGAGCGGGGAGAGCTATGACCATGCGCATTGGACACGGCTATGACGTCCACCGGCTGGTGGAGGGGCGGAAGCTGATTTTGGGCGGGGTGGAGGTGCCCCACACCCTGGGCCTGTTGGGGCACTCAGATGCAGACGTGCTCACCCATGCGGTGATGGACGCCCTGCTGGGGGCGGCCGCCCTGGGGGACATTGGCAGGCACTTCCCGGACACTGACCCGACTTACGCTGGGGCGGACAGTCTGGTCCTGTTGGACCGTGTGATGGAGCTGCTGGAGGAGAAGGGGTATCAGGTGGGCAACGTGGACGCCACTATTTTGGCCCAGAAGCCCAAGCTGGCTCCCTACCTCCTACAGATGCGGGACAACCTGGCCGCCCGCATGAAAATGGAACCGGACCAGGTGAACGTAAAGGCCACCACTGAGGAGAGGCTGGGCTTCACCGGGGCGGAAGAGGGCATGGCCGCCCATGCGGTCTGCCTGCTGGTCAGACGATAGAGACAAGGGGACGGTCCTTTTGTCACGCAGATGCGGGGCAGAGGAACCGTCCTCTGTGTTCGCCAAAAGAACCGTCTCTGCCTTTGGCGCATAGGCTGGCATGAGGGGAACGGTTTTTCAGTGCGTCCCCCTGGAAAGGAACCGTGCCATGCTCTATTATCTCATTGTGTGCCGCTCCCTGACCTACGCCCAGCGCACCGCCGCCGCCCTGGAGCGGGCGGGGATCACGGCCCATATTCTCCGCTCCCCCAAGAGCATCGCGGGGGAGGGGTGCAGCCACTCGGTGAAGATCTCCCAGCGGCACTTGGCCGATGCTCTGCGGGTGCTCCACCGGGCCGCCCTGGACCCCAAGCGCATTTTCATTACCACAAGCGACGGAAGCTGGCGGGAGGTGGAGCTGTGATCTATCTGGACAGTGCCGCCACCACCCTGCGCAAGCCTCCAGCGGTGGCCCGGGCCTGTGCCTGGGCAGTGGGAAACATGAGTTCCCCCGGCCGGGGCGGGTATGGGCCAGCTCGCCGGGCGGCGGAGACCGCCTTTGCCTGCCGCCAGGAGGCGGCTGCCCTCTTTCACGTCCCGGAGCCGGAGCGGGTGGTCTTTACCTTCAACGCCACCCACGGCCTGAACATCGCCCTGAAAACGCTGGTGAAGCCGGACAGCACCGTCCTCATCTCTGGCTATGAGCACAATGCAGTCACCCGGCCCCTCCGCGCCATTCCGGGGGTGAAAATCAAGGCCGCTACCGCCCCGCTCTTCGACCGGGAGGGGATGCTGGAGGCATTTGATCGGGAGCTGACTGGGGAGGTGGGGGCGGTGGTGTGTACCCATGTCTCCAATGTGTTCGGATTTATTTTGCCGGTGGAGGCCATCGCCGCCCTGTGCCGCCGGCGGAATGTTCCGCTGGTCATTGACGCCTCCCAGTCTGCCGGCTGTCTGCCCCTGGATTTTGCCCGGCTGGGGGCGGCCTTCATTGCCATGCCAGGGCACAAGGGGCTCTACGGGCCCCAGGGCACCGGCCTGCTCCTATGCGGGCGGGAGGGGGACACTCTGCTGGAGGGGGGGACGGGCAGCCTCTCCCTGCGCCAGGAGATGCCGGACTTCCTCCCGGACCGCTTGGAGGCCGGCACTCACAATATGGTGGGGATCGCCGGCCTGCTGGAGGGCCTGCGCTTCCTCCGCCGGGAGGGGGTGGACACCATTGCCCGCCGGGAGGGAGCGCTGCTCCGCCGGATGGGGGAGGGGCTGTCCCGTCTGCCCGGCGTGGAGGTATTTCTGGCTCCAGCCGACTCCGGCGCCCAGGCCGGAGTGCTCTCCTTCCGAGTGGAGGGCCGGGACTGCGAGGAGCTGGCGGAGGAGCTGGGACAGCGGGGCGTGGCCCTGCGGGCGGGCCTCCACTGCGCGCCCCTGGCCCACCGGACGGCGGGGACGCTGGAGACGGGGACCCTCCGGGCCAGCGTGTCCGCCTTTACCCGCCGGGAGGAGGTCCTGGGCTTCCTGCGGCTGATGCGGGACATTTTGTAGGTTCTCCGTTGACCCCGGGTGCTCTTCCCGATTCAGGGGCGGCCGCCCGGGGAAAATTTAAGAAATTTTCATCTCTTGCCTGGGAATTCATGTTGCCAATCCCAGCGGAATATCGTATAATAACTAAGATAGACATATTGTCTCCTGGGGACGGACAGGCTTCTTCCCTGGGGAGAGCGCGACCAGCGTGTACAGGAAGGAAGGGGTCGCATTGCTGGAGACCGTAATGAGCTTTATCCAAAACGAGATCCCCTTTATGGCCACCGTTCGGATCTCAGACCTGCTGGATATTGCGATTTTGACCTTTGCTATCTACCAGCTGCTGTGGATCATGCGCAAGAGCAGCTCCGGACGGGTGGTCAAGGGAATTGTGGTGCTGCTGGTGGCCATGGGCCTGGCCGATTGGCTGCAGCTCACCGCCACCAGCTGGGTGCTGAACTGGGTGGTGGAATGGGGAATTCTGGTGCTGGTGATCCTTTTCCAGCCAGAGCTGCGCCGGGGCCTGGAGCGGCTGGGCAGCGGCAGGCTCTCCAGCGTGTTTAGCAGCCAGCGCCCCGCCTCCCTCCACGATATGGAGACCGCCATCCGAGAGACGGTGGATGCCTACACCTCCATGTCCAAGGATAAGGTGGGGGCTCTCATGGTCTTTGAGCGGAAGAATCTGCTGGACGACGTGATTAAGACGGGGACGCCCCTGGACTGCTCCGTGTCCAGCGAGCTGCTGAAGAACCTCTTCTGGAACAAGGCACCTCTCCACGACGGGGCAGTCATTGTGCGGGAGGGCAGAATTGTGGGGGCGGGCTGTATGCTCCCCCTGTCGGGCAACGTGAATTTGAGCCGGGACCTGGGGATGCGCCACCGGGCGGGCATCGGCATGAGCGAGCACTCCGACGCGGTGGTGGTCATCGTCTCAGAGGAGACGGGCTCCATCTCCGCCGCCACAGGGGGGATGCTCAAGCGCCACCTGGCGCCGGAGACTCTGGAGCGGCTGCTGCGCAACGAGCTGCTCCCGGAGCAGTCGGAGGAGGAGAAGAGCTTGAGTCTGAGCGCCCTGGTCTCCAATCTCTTCTCCCGGAGCCGGAAGGAGGATGAGGAATGATGGAGCGCCTGAGAGAGTGCCGGTGGGTCTATCTCCTCGTCTCAATCCTGCTGGCCGTGATTTTCTGGATGTATATCCGCAACAGCGAAAACAACGCCACCGACTCCCGGATCTATGCTGTTCCGGTGCAGATCGCCAATGCCCGGGTGCTCAACGAGCGGGGGCTCACCGTGGCGGAGCTTTCCCGGGACACTGTGAATGTGGACGTGAACGCCCCCCTGAG
Organism: uncultured Oscillospiraceae bacterium; assembly: GCA_944387745.1. Next base: position 15,942 of record CALXGD010000186.1, on the reverse strand, counting down.
CGTGCTGGGGGATCTGAATCGGGACAATGTGACTGTGTCGGTGGACGTGTCTACCATCACAGAGGCGGGCACCTATGAGCTGAGTCTGAGCCGCCGCCTGCCCACCAATGTGAATACCGACGGGGCCTTTTTTCCTGTGGACCAGCCGGTGCAGACCGTCACGGTGACAGTGGACACCCTCGCCACTGAGACCTTGAATGTAGAGGTCCGTCTGGAGGGCAGTGTGGCCGAGGGCTATCAGGCGGGCACGCCGGTGGCCGACCCGGAGACCGTGACCCTCAGCGGGACGCCGGACCAGGTGGCCCAGGTGCGCCGGGTGGTGGCGGTCCTACAGGTGGAGGAGCTGGACCAGTCCTTTGCCGGAACCCTGCCCCTGGTGCTGCTGGACAGCAGCGGGGAGGAGATTACCGACAGCGGTGTGATCCTCAGTCAGGAGACCGCCTATGTGACCTTGAACGTGGGTGTGGTCAAGACAGTGGACCTCACGGTCAATCTGATCGCCGGCGGAGGGGCCAGCAAGGACAACGGGTCGGTCAAGCTGGACATCGCCCCCTCCACGATCACGGTGGTGGGCACCCAGGAGGAGCTGGCCAGTCTGACGGGGATCTCCCTGGGCAGTGTGGACCTGTCCCAGGTGGTCGGCACGGAGACCATCACCATGCCCATTGAACTCTCTCCCACCCTGGAGAATGTGGACGGCGTGACGGAGGCGCAAGTGACGGTCACCGTGGAGGGTCTGGATACCCGCTCCTTCGATGTGACCAACATTGAGGTGACCAATGTGCCTGATCCATACTATGCGGAGCTGGTTACCACCACACGTACTGTGGTGGTGCGGGGGAGCTCCAGCGTGTTGGAGCAGCTGGACGCCAGCCAGCTGCGGATCACGGCGGACCTGTCTGACGTGGCGGGCACGGGCATCCGTTCTGTCCCCGCCAAGGTGTACCTGGATGCCAGCAGCGAGGTGGGGGTCATTGGAACCTATACCATCAGCGTGAATATTACCCAGCGATAACGGAGGCGTTATTTATCATGGTGCAAAGTGCGATTGTAAAAAAACAGGTGCGGGAGGGCGTGGTGCAGGTCTCCCTGCTGCGGCAGGTGGAGTGCGGCCTGAGCTGCGGCGGCAACTGCGCCGGCTGTATGCAGAAGCCCCAGGGGGAGCTGCTGGCCCTGGCCAGCGATCCCATCGGCACCAAGCCGGGGGAGCGGGTGGAGGTGGAGCCCTCCGCCGGCCACTCCATCGGCCTGTCTGCCCTGGTGTTCGGCGTGCCCTGCATTTTCCTGGCTCTGGGCTACATCTTGGGCATGGTCCTGGGCCTGGGGGAGCTGGCCTCAGTGGGGACGGCGGCTGTCGGTCTGCTGGTGGGCTTTTTGCCCGCCGTGTGGGTCAACCGGCTGATCACCCGCAGTCAGACCCCGGAGTTCGTCATCCTGAAGCACCTGGCGTAAGGCGGAGGACCTGTGTTCGGCTACGTCCGTCCCCTGCGGGACGAATTAAAGTGCCGGGACTTTGACCTGTACCGGGCCACCTACTGCGGCCTGTGCCGGTGTATGCGCCGGCGGTACGGCCTGCTGGCCCCCATGTTCCTCAACTATGATTTCACCTTTCTGGCCCTCCTGCTGGAGGAGCCGGAGGAGAGCTTCACCCCCTGCCGGGGGCGGTGCCACGCCAATCCCCTGGTGAAAAAGCCCATGTGCCAGAGCTCTCCGGCCCTGGAGACGGCGGCGGATGAGAGCGTGGTGCTCACCTGGTGGCAGCTGCGGGATAAGGGGGCGGACAGCGGCTTTTGGCAGGGACTGCCCGCCCGGACGCTGGCCCTGCTCCTCACCCCCGCCTATCGCGGGGCGGCCCGCCGGTGCCCCGGCTTTGACCAGGCGGTGCGGGAGAGCCTGGAGAAGCTCTCCGCCCTGGAGCGGGAGGGCTGCCCCTCCATGGACCGGGCGGCGGACACCTTCGCTGTCCTCCTGCAGGCGGCAGCTCCGAAGCGGGGAGACGGGGCCCAAGACCGGGCCCTGGAGCAGCTGCTCTACCACCTGGGCCGGTGGATCTACCTCATCGACGCCCAGGACGACCTGGAGGAGGACCGAGAGAGCGGGAACTACAATGCGGTAGCCGCCCGGTTCGGTCCAGAGGGGGACAAGGAAGCCATGGAGCGCACCCTCACCCACTCCCTGAATCTGATGGGGGCGGCGGCACAGCTGGCGGACTTTGGCTGCCGCCGGCCGGTGATTGAAAATGTTCTGTATCTGGGCCTCCCGCTGGTGCAGCGGGCCGTCTTTGACGGGAGCTGGAAGCAGATTCAAAAACAAAAGAAGATATGGAGAAACAACACATGAACGATCCGTACAGCGTGCTGGGCGTGAACCGAAACGCCAGTGACCAGGAGATCAAAAAGGCCTACCGGGAGCTGGCCCGAAAGTACCACCCGGACAACTATGTGGACAATCCTCTGGCCGACCTGGCAGAGGAGAAGATGAAGGAGGTCAACGAGGCCTACGAAGCCATCCAGAAGGAGCGCAGTGGTGGAGGCGGCTATAACAACCAATCCTCGTCCTCCTCCGGCGGCTATCAGTATGGCTATCAGCAGCAGCGCCAGTCCTACGGCGGCGGGGCCAACCCCACCTACACCCGCGTGCGCAGCATGATCAACATGGGGGATCTGAACTCCGCCGAGCGGCTGCTTCAGGAGGTGCCCCAGAAGAACGGGGAGTGGTACTTCCTCATGGGCAGCATCGCCTACCGCCGGGGCTGGCTGGACGAGGCCATGCAGAACTACAATCTGGCGGTCCAGATGGACCCCGGAAACCCGGAGTACCGCCAGGCGCTGAATATGATGCAGCGGGGCGGGCAGACCTACTACCGCTCCTACGGCGGGGGTACGGACGCCATGGACTGCTGCACCACCATGCTGTGCCTGAACTGCCTGTGCAATGGGGGAGGCTGCTGATATGGCAGGGAGATTTTCCTCGAGCTCAGGTCGGACCGCTCTGGGCGGGATGCTGGCGGCGGGGAGTCTGGCCATCCTGTGGCTGGCCTGCATCGTCCCGTCTGGACGGGTGGGCGTGACGGCTGTGGCCGGCCTGTTCCCGGTGGGGGCAGTGCTGACCGCCGGGCGGGGGGCGGGGCTGCTGTGTTGGGCGGCGGCCTCCATTCTGGGACTGCTTCTCCTGCCGGACAAGGGCGTGGCCTTTCTATATCTGTTTTTCCTGGGCCTCTACCCGGTGGTGAAAAGCCGCCTGGAGATGGGAAAGAGCCGGGTGGTGGAGTGGGCTGGCAAGCTGGCCTTTTTCAATGCCGCTGTGAGCCTGCTGTATCTGGCTTTCCGGGAGCTGTTTCTGCCCGCGCTGCCGGAGTGGATGACGGCCCAGGTGTGGATCCTCTACGGGGCGGGCAACCTGATTTTTATCGCCTATGACGTCGCCCTTTCCCGGCTCATCGGCGGCCTGTCCGCCATCCTGCGACCGAGGAAGGGGACTCAGATGTGAGGCCCTGGCGGAGAACGCGCCAAACCTGGTGGCGCCTCTTCCGCCGCGGCCCAGCGGAGCGGAAGAGCGCGGACTGGAAAGCTGATCAGTGAAGGAGTGACAGGATTTGGTCAAAAGTATGACAGGGTATGGCCGGGCGGAGGACGTCTTTCAGGGCTGCACCATTACGGTGGAGCTGCGGTCGGTGAACAACCGGTATCTGGACTGTAATGTGCGCATCCCCCGGCTCTATCTGTTTGCCGAGGAGGCCATCAAGTCCCGGGTGTAGAGTGTCATCTCCCGGGGCAAGGTGGACGTGTTCGTCACCCTGGACGACACCGGGGCGGAGCAGATGAAGGTGACGGTGAACCGCGCTCTGGCCCAGCAGTACGCCGCTGCGCTGCAGGAGCTGGCGCAGCTGTGCGAGACGGCTCCCTACCGGATCACGCCGGAGACCCTTGCCCGTTTCCCGGACGTTCTGACGGCGGAAAAGACTGAGGACGACCTGGAGGGGATGGCACAGGCCATCTGCGCCGTGCTGGACCGGGCCCTGGCCGACTTCGATCAGATGCGCACCCGGGAGGGGGCGAAGCTGGAGGCGGACATCCTGTCCCGGGCGGAGACCATCGAGGGCCTGCTGGCCCAGGTGGAGGAGCGCTCCCCCCAGACGGTGGCCGAGTACCGCTCCAAGCTGGAGGCACGGATGCAGGAGGTGCTGTCCAATTTGCAGCTGGACCCCGCCCGCATCCTCACTGAGGCGGCCATCTTCGCCGACAAGGTGGCGGTGGACGAGGAGACGGTGCGCCTGCGCAGCCACATCGCCCAGCTGCGGGGGATGCTCTCCAAGGGGGGCGCCGTGGGCCGGAAGCTGGACTTCCTGATCCAGGAGTTCAACCGGGAGGCCAACACCATCGGCTCTAAGTGCAGCGATCTGGACATCGCCCGCCGCGTGGTGGACATCAAGGCGGAGATCGAGAAGATCCGGGAACAGGTGCAAAATGTGGAGTGAGGAGGTCCGGCCTTGAAGCTGATCAACATCGGATTTGGAAACATGATCTCCGCTGGGCGGCTCATCGCCATCGTCAGCCCGGATTCCGCCCCCATCAAGCGCATGGTCCAGGAGGCCCGGGAGCGGGGGGTACTCATTGACGCCAGCTACGGCCGGCGGACAAGGGCGGTGCTGGTGATGGACAACGACCACCTGGTCCTCTCCGCCCTGCAGCCGGAGACGGTGGCCAACCGCCTGGCGGGGGAGAAGGAACCAGAAGAGGAGGAAGAGGAATGACGCGGAAAAAGGAGCGGGGGCAGCTGATCGTGCTGTCCGGACCCTCCGGCGTGGGAAAGAGCACCGTCATTGCCGAGTTGCTGGGGCAGCGGAAGAACATCTACTTCTCCGTGTCCTATACCACCCGGCAGCCCCGGGTGGGGGAGCAGGATGGTGTGAATTACAACTTTGTCACCCGGGAAGAATTCGAGGGGATGATCGCCCGGGATGAGCTGCTGGAGCACGCGGAGTACGTGAACAATTACTATGGCACCTCCCTGAGGCTCATCCGGGAAAAGCTGGCTGCCGGCATCGACGTGCTGCTGGACATCGAGGTCCAGGGGGCGGCCAAGGTGCGCCAGCGGTGTCCGGAGGCCCTGTTCATTTTCATCATCCCCCCCTCCTTTGAGGAGCTGTCCCGCCGCCTCCACCGGAGGAACACCGACAGCGAGGAGGTCATCTCCGGCCGCCTCCAGAAGGCCCGCCAGGAGTTTCAGGAGATCCCAAAATATGACTACCTGGTCATCAACGACAAGGTGTCCAATGCGGTGGAGGAGATCTCTGCCATCCTCACTGCGGCGGAGTGCCGGGTGGCCAATCGCAGCCACATGCTGGCCCAGTTTGCCTGAGAGCTGGGCAGGTCCGCCAAGTAAGGAGAAACCTGCTGCCCGGGGAGCGGCCCTGGAAGGACAGAGTGCCTGCCCGGCGGCAGAAAAACATTTGAAAATAAGGAAAAGAGGAGTTTTGCCCTATGATGCTGTATCCTGCAATGAAAGATCTGTTGAGGAAGGTGCCCAGCCGCTATAAGCTGGTGAACGTGGTGGCCCACCGGGCCCGGGAGATCTCCAGCGAGGCTGAGGCGGCCAACGAGCCGCTGGACGAGAAGCCAGTGAGCATCGCCATCCAGGAGGTGGCTGAGGGGAAACTGGACAATCAGCTGGAGCAGATCAACTCCTAAAGGTTAAGGAGCACCGAGAGAGAAAGGAGCGCGGGCGGGAGATATGATCGCAAAGGTGGCGGTGGCCAAGGCCATCTATCCCATCGACAAGCCCTATGCTTACCATGTTCCCCAGGAGCTGGAGAAGCGCCTGCGCCCCGGTATGCGGGTTGTGGTCCCCTTTGGAGGGGGAAATCGGGGCTCCGACGGGATTGTTCTGGCCCTGGGAGAGCAGGAGCCGGGAGCTGTGCTGAAGGACGTCATCGCCCCTCTGGATCCGGAGCCGGTGCTGGACGGAAAGCTGCTGCAGCTGGCCCTCTGGATGCGGGAGCGGTATTTCTGCACGGTGTATGACGCAGGAAAGGCCATGCTCCCGGCGGGCGTGTATTACGCGCTGCGGGACTGCATTGCCCTGAGTGAGGGAATGGACCGGGAGCAGATCCGCCGCACTGTGGAGGACTCCCCGGCGGCCCTTCAGCTGGCGGAGCTGCTGCTGGCCTGGGGCGGGCAGGGGGATATGGAGCAGATCCGCACCGCCTTTGGTCCCAAGGACCCGGACGGGGCGGTCCGCACTCTACTGGACCAGGGTGTGGCCCGGAGAATCACCAGCGCTCAGCGGGGCATTGGAGATAAGAAAGAGAAACTGGCGGTGCTGGTTATGCCGGCGGAGGAGGCCATGGCACGGGTCGCTCCCCGCCGCAGGGCGGCGCCGCTGCGCTATTCTGTGACGGAGCTTCTGTGTCAGCTGGGGGCGGCCCCAGCCAAGGAGATCTGTTATTTCACCGGAGCCTCCATGTCCACCCTCAAGTCCCTGGAGAAGAGCGGGATCCTGTCCCTGGAGGAGCAGGAGGTCCTCCGCCGGCCCCATATGGAGGAGGTGGAGCCGGCGGGCCCCATCTCCCTCAACCAGGAGCAGGAGGAGGCCTTTCAGGGGCTGGACGCCCTGTGTAGGGAGGGGAAGGCGGCTGCCGCCCTGCTGTACGGGGTGACGGGGAGCGGTAAGACCCAGGTGTATCTGCGCCTCATCCAGGAGACACTGGCCCGTGGAAAGACCGCCCTGTTCCTGGTGCCGGAGATCTCCCTCACCCCACAGCTGCTGCGGATCTTTGCTGCCCACTTTGGGGAGCAGGTGGCCGTGCTCCACAGCTCCCTGCGGACAGGGGAGCGGTATGACGAGTGGAAGCGAATCCGCCGGGGGGAGGCCCCGGTGGTGATTGGCACACGCTCGGCGGTGTTTGCTCCCCTGAGGGACATTGGCCTTATTATCCTGGATGAGGAGCAGGAGGCCAGCTACAAGTCGGAGAACAATCCCCGCTACCATGCCCGGGAGGTAGCCAAGTACCGCTGCGTCCAGGAGAACGCCCTGCTGCTGCTGGGCTCCGCCACCCCATCTGTGGAGACCATGTACAGCGCCCAAAGAGGGAGCTTCCACTGCTTCACCCTCCGCCAGAGGTATAATCAGCGGGCCCTGCCCGCTGTGCAGGTTATCGATATGCGGGAGGAGCTACACGCCGGAAACGGCTCATCCATCAGCCGTGCACTGCGGGAGGAGCTGGAGCGCAACCTGACCCGGGGGGAGCAGTCCATCCTCTTCCTCAACCGACGGGGGGCCAACCGCATGGTGGCCTGCGGGGAGTGCGGCTTTGTGCCCGAGTGTCCCCGCTGCTCCGTAAAGCTCACCTATCACTCGGCGAACGGGCGGCTGATGTGCCACCACTGCGGATATTCCGAGGCACTTCCCAGGGAATGTCCCCAGTGCGGCGGCACATTCCAGTTCATTGGAGTTGGGACCCAGAAGGTGCAGGAGGAGCTCCAGGTCCTCTTTCCCCAGACGCCGATTCTGCGCATGGACACAGACACGGTGTCGGCCTCCCGCTCCCATGAGGTGATTCTGGAGGAGTTCCGCAGGGAGCAGATCCCTATCCTGGTGGGGACCCAGATGGTAGCTAAGGGGCTGGATTTCGAAAATGTGACCCTAGTGGGCGTTGTTTTGGCGGACCAGTCCCTGTTCCTGGAGGATTTTCGGGCAGGAGAGCGCACCTTCTCCCTCATCACCCAGGTAGTGGGCCGGGCCGGCAGGGGAGAGAAGCTGGGGCGGGCCCTGATCCAGACCTACAACCCGGAGCACGACGTGATCCGCTTTGCCGCCCGGCAGGACTATGACAACTTCTACCGCACCGAGGTGCAGCTGCGCCGGCTGCGGCGGGAGCCGCCCTTCCGGGAGCTGTTTTTAATCACTGCCTCCGGCCCCAATGAGTCCCATGTGCTCCGGGCCTGCATCCAGTTTCGACAGAAGCTAGAGCGGGGACTGTCCTCCGGGGAATATGGGGAGTGGCAGCTGCTGGGGCCGGCGCCGGCCCCTGTTATGAAGGTGAACAACCGATACCGCTACAGGCTGACCCTCACCGCCCCCAACAGCCACCCCCTGCGGCTGCTGCTGGCAGAACTGCTGCGGGCGGCCGGACGGGACCGGGACAACCGGGGAATTGCCGTCTACGCCGACGTCAACCCCTATTGAGGCTCCCAGGGCGCCGTCCCGTGGGAGCTGTGGGAGTGCACAAGACTGGAAGAGAGAACCGTCCTGCGTGGCCGCTGAGATGGCCGCGGCTGGATGGAAGGAGGAAATCAAATGGCTGTACGAACGATTTTGACGGAGGGAGAACCCGCCTTGACGAAGGTGTGTCACCCTGTCACCCAATTTGACCAGAAGCTGTGGGACCTGCTGGACGACCTCAAGGAGACCCTGGACCACGCCCACGGGGCGGGCCTGGCGGCCCCCCAGGTGGGCATCCTCCGCCGGGCGGTGATCGTTATGGATGAGAACTTTGAACCCATAGAGCTAGTGAACCCGGAGATCATCGCCCAGAAGGGGGAGCAGAACGGCCTGGAGGGGTGTCTGTCAGTCCCGGGCATGTGGGCCTATGTGAAGCGCCCCGAGTGGGTGAAGGTGCGGGCCTTTGACCGGTACGGGAGAGAGTTCGAGGCGGAGGGCACCGGCATGACCGCCCGGTGCTTCTGCCACGAGGTGGCCCATCTGGACGGCCATCTGTACACAGAGTTGGCGGATAAGCTGTACACCACAGAGGAGCTGGAGGAACTGGAGGAGCGGGGGGACCAGGCATGAGGATCGTCTTTATGGGCACCCCGGACTTTGCCGTCCCCTCCCTTGAGGGGCTCATCCGGGCGGGGCACCAGGTGTGCGGCGTATTTTGTCAGCCGGACAAGCCGGTGGGCCGCCATCAGAACAGGCTCCAGGCTCCGCCAGTGAAGCAGGCGGCCCTGGAGCACGGAATTCCGGTCTTTCAGCCCACCAAGCTGAGAGACGGCACCGCCCTGGCCCAGCTCAGGGAGCTGGATCCGGAGCTCATCGTGGTGGCCGCCTATGGGCGGATTTTGCCGGACGACATTCTGGCCCTGCCCCCCATGGGGTGCATCAACGTCCACTCGTCTCTGCTGCCCAAGTACCGGGGGGCCGCCCCCATCAACTGGGCGGTGATCAACGGGGAGCGGGAGACCGGCGTGACCATCATGTATATGGCCACTGAGCTGGACGCCGGGGATATCATTGCCCAGGCCACCACCCCCATCGACCCGGAGGAGACGGTGGAGACCCTCCACGACCGGCTGGCGGAGATGGGCGGGGAGCTGCTGGTGAAAACAGTGGCGGAGCTCGGAGCCGGCACTGCAAAGAGAACGCCCCAGGACCCGGATCAGGCCACTTTTGCCCCCCTCCTGTCCCGGGAGCTGTCTCCCATCGACTGGAGACGGCCGGCGCGGGACATCCACAACCAGGTGCGAGGTCTGGTGCCCTGGCCGGCCACCTCCACCGACATCCTGGGGGGCGGCACGGTGAAGGTGTTTGCCGTTCGGGAGATGGGGGAGGACACGGATCAAGCCCCCGGCACCATCCTGTCCGCCGGAAAGGAGGGCATCTGCGTGGCCTGTGGAGATGGCAAGGTGCTCTCCATTACAGAGCTTCAGGCGCCTGGTTCCAGGAGGATGACTGCGGCGGACTATCTGCGGGGACACCCGGTTTCTCTTTGATTTGACCTAGGAGGAGCTTCGCCGCCAGCTGTTTTGGGTGCCACATCCCAGCGGGGGCCCAAGGGCCTCCCCTACCCAACCCCGAAGGTGGGGGAGGGGACGGCTCCCGGATCTCCGCAGGGGCGGGTGTTCTCACCCGCCCGCAGGCGGCAAAGCTCCCTATGTACCAGGACAGAAAGAACAAACTCCAAAGGAGGCTGAGAGACCTATGGACGCCAGAGAGACTGCACTGCTCACCCTCAACGCCTGCGAGCGCCAGGGGGGCTGGTCGGATGGAGTGCTGAAGAAGCAGATTGCCGCCGCCGGCCTGGACAGCCGGGACGCGGCCCTGGCCACTCAGCTGTGCTTTGGGGTGCTCCAGAACCGGATACTCCTGGACTTCTACCTGTCCAAGTTTTCCAACATCCCCCTGAAGCGGCTGGAGGGCAAGGTGCTTCAGACCCTGCGCCTAGGGCTCTATCAGATGCTGTTTCTCACCCGGATCCCCCACAGCGCGGCGGTGGACCGGGCGGTGGAGCTCACCCGTGCCCACTGCAGGAACCCCAGGGCCCCGGGGATGGTGAACGCCATCCTCCGGAACCTGGAGCGCAGTCTGGACCGGCTGCCCACCATTCCGGAGAACGATCCGGCAGAATATTACGCCACCCTGTACAGCCACCCGGTGTGGCTGGTGCGGGAGCTCTGGGATCGCCTGGGGGCGGAGGGGACAGCGGCCTTCCTCCAGGCGGACAACAGCCAGCCCCCCGTCACCGCCATGGTGAATACTCAAAAAATCACGGGGGAGGACTGCGCCCGGATTCTGGAGGAGGAGGGGATGGAGGCGGCTCCCCATCCCTGGCTGGAGGGCTGCCTGGTCCTGGGGCGCTGTGGAAATTTGGAGCAGTCTCAGGCCTTTCAAAAGGGGCTTTTCTATGTTCAGGACCCGGCCTCCCGGCTGGCGGTGCTGGCCCTGGACCCCAAGCCGGGGGAGCGGGTGCTGGATGTGTGTGCCGCCCCCGGGGGGAAGTCCTTTGCCGCCGCCATCCAGATGGAGGACCGGGGGGAGCTCTGGTCCTGCGACCTGCACCCCCACAAAAAGGCGCTCATTCAGAGGGGGGCCCAGCGGCTGGGTCTCACCTCCATCCGGGCCAAAACCGTTGACGGGCGGACCTCCTTGCCGGAGTGGGAGGGGGCCTTTCACCGGGTGCTGGTGGACGCCCCATGCTCCGGCCTGGGGGTCATTCGGAAGAAGCCGGACATCCGCTATAAAGACCCGGAGCTCCTGGCCGGGCTGCCGCAGGTCCAGGGGGCCATTTTGGACAACGCCGCCCGGTATGTGAGGCCGGGAGGTGTGCTGGTCTACTCCACCTGCACCGTCCTAGACCGGGAGAACGAAGGGGTGACAGACGCCTTCCTGAAGGTCCACCCGGAGTTCCACCGGGAGGGATTCTCTCTCCCCGGTCCGGCGGGGGAGGTTTCAGAGGGGCAGCTCACCCTGTGGCCCCAGATCCACGGGACGGACGGATTTTACATCTGCAAGCTGAGAAAGGACGGAACTCCGTGACCGATATCAAATCCATGACTCTGGAGGAGCTCACCACCTGGCTGAAGGAGCGGGGAGAGCCCGGATTTCGAGCCAGGCAGATCTTCCGCTGGCTCTACCGGGGAGTCACGTCCTTTGAGGAGATGACCGACCTGTCCAAAGCCCTGCGGGAGAGACTGTCCCAAGAGGCCTTTCTCACGCCCCCCACAGTGGCACGGAAGCAGGTGTCCCGGCTGGACGGCACCATCAAGTACCTGTGGGAGCTGTCCGACGGCAACTGTGTGGAGTCGGTGCTCATGCGCTATCAGCATGGGAACACGGTGTGCATCTCCTGTCAGGTGGGCTGCCGCATGGGGTGTGCCTTCTGTGCCTCCACCATCGCCGGCAAGGTGAGAGACTTGACACCGGCGGAGATGATCGACCAGGTGCTGTTTACCCAGAGGGACAGCGGGGCAGAGATCTCCAACATCGTGCTTATGGGAATCGGGGAGCCCCTGGACAACTTTGACACAGTGATGAGATTTCTCACCTTGGCGAATCACCCAGAGGGGCTGAACATTGGGATGCGGCACATCTCCCTATCCACCTGCGGCCTGGTGGACAAAATTGACAAATTGGCCCAGTATGGGTTACAATTAACCCTGTCTGTGTCCCTCCACGCCCCGGACGACGAGACCCGGTCCAAGATCATGCCGGTGAACCGCTCCGTGGGGGTGGAGAAGCTGATGGACACCTGCCGCCGGTATTTTCAGACCACCGGCCGGCGGATCTCCTATGAGTATGCTATGATCGACGGGGTGAACGACGCGGACTGGCAGGCGGACCGCCTGGCCCAGCTGCTGCGGGGGACGCCGGGGCATGTGAACCTGATCCCCCTCAACGACGTGGAGGAGAGTCCCCTGAAGCCCAGCCGCCGGGTGGCCGCTTTTCAGAGGCGGCTGGAGGGGCACGGGGTCACCGTCACTGTGCGCCGGAAGCTGGGAAGCGACATTGACGCCTCCTGTGGCCAGCTCCGGCGCAAGGCCATGGGAGCGGCCCGGGGAACACCCTCCCAAACCACCAACCAATAGAGAGGACGAAGTGCCATGAATGTGTGGGGCATCACAGACCGGGGAAAGATCCGGGAACAAAATCAGGACGCCTTTGCCCACCGGCTTCTGCCCGATGGACGGATCATTGCCCTGGTGTGCGACGGCATGGGCGGGGCACGGGCGGGCAATATTGCCAGCTCTATGGCGGTGGAGATCTTTATGGAGCGCTTCCTCGCGGGGGAGAGCGGCTCTGATCTGGAGCGCATGGAGCAGGCGGCCAATGAGGCCAACCGACAGGTGTTCCAGCGGGCGTCCCAGGACGAGCGCTGTGTGGGAATGGGCACCACCCTGGTGGCGGCGCTGGTGGAGCGGGGGGAGGCCCTGATCCTCAACGAGGGGGACAGCCGGGCTTACCATATCTCTGAAGGCGGGGGGATCTCCCAGGTGACCCGGGACCACTCCCTGGTGGCGGACCTGGTGGAGCGGGGGGAGCTCACCCGGGACCAGGCCCGCACCCACCCCCATAAGAATCTGATTACTCGCGCCCTGGGCGCGGAGCCAGAGCTGAGAACGGACGTGTTCCGCCGGCCTCTGGCGGAGGGGGAGTACCTGCTGCTGTGCAGTGACGGGCTGAGCAATGTGGTCTCAGAGCAGGAGATCCTCTACGAGGTGATCCACGGCGGCCAGGCGGACACCTGCGGCCGCCGCCTGCTGGACATTGCCCTGCATCGGGGGGCGCCCGACAATGTGACGGCCGTTCTGATCCAGTGCTGAGCCGCCCGGAAGGAAACCTGCAAAGGAGGAGATTTACCGTGGAACAGTATATAGGTAAATTACTCGACAACCGATATGAAATTTTAGAGCAGATCGGAATGGGCGGAATGGCACGGGTATTTCGGGCCCTGGACCACCGACTCAACCGCCAGGTTGCGGTGAAGATCCTCCGGGACGACCTGTCGGAAGATGCGGAGCTGCGCCGCCGCTTCCATGAGGAGTCCCAGGCGGTGGCCATGCTGTCTCACCCCAACATCGTGGCCGTCTACGACGTGAGCCGCTCCACGGATGTGGAGTACATTGTGATGGAGCTCATCGACGGCATCACCCTGAAGCAGTACATGCAGAAGAAGGGCAACAAGCTCAACTGGCGGGAGGCCCTCCACTTCATCACCCAGATTGGCAAGGCCCTGGGCCACGCCCACAGCCGGGGAATTATCCACCGGGACATCAAGCCCCACAACATTATGGTCCTCCGGGACGGGAGCGTGAAGGTGGCCGACTTCGGCATTGCCCGGGTGACCTCCGGGGGCCACAGCACCCTCACCCAGGAGGCCCTGGGTTCGGTACACTATATCTCCCCCGAGCAGGCCAGGGGTAGCCGCGTTGACGCCCGCTCCGACCTGTACTCCGCCGGGGTAGTGCTCTATGAGATGATCACCGGCCGCCTGCCCTTCGAGGGGGACACTCCCGTGTCGGTGGCCATCCAGCACATCAATTCCATTCCCCTGTCCCCCAGGGAGCTGGACCCCTCCATCCCAGAGGCCCTGGAGACCATCACCATGAAGGCCATGGCCCCTGATCCTGACAACCGGTATTCCTCTGCCGACGAGATGCTCTCCGACCTGGAGGAATTCCGGAAAAACCCCAATATCAGCTTTGACTACAACATCAGCGGCTTCCAGGCGGAGGGAGATGACGCGGACCAGACCCAGGTGCTGCCCAGCGCGGCCTCCATCTCCCGAGCGGGGAACAGCCGAAGGGAGATGGACCGGCCCTCGGAGCGGAGCCGCGGCAGCTCCGCCAGACGCCGGGAGAGGGACGCGGAGGAGCCGAACCGGCCCAACTGGCCCATTATCGGGGCGGTGGCGGCGATTTTGGTGTTTGTGGTGGCTCTGCTGTTTATTATGTTCTCCACCGCCTTCCGGGACACGATGATGCCCCAGGGAAGTGAGAACATCCGGGTGCCGTCGGTCACCGGAAAGATACTTTCCCAAGTGCAGACGGATACGGAGCTGCTGGCCGGCTTCACCCTGGTCCAGGGGGAGCAGGTGGAGAGCGAGGAGCCGGCGGGCACCATCCTCCGCCAGGACCCCGCCGCCAACAGCTTTGTCAGCGAGGACAATATGACCATTACAGTTACCACCAGCTCCGGGGAGGGGGAGGAGATTCTCATGCCCAATGTGGAGAATCAGCCCATGACCCTGGCCATCAGCCAGTTGGAGGATTTGGGGCTGGATCTGAAGCTGGATTACACCAGCAGCCGGAGCTACCATGACACCATTCCGGAGAACTACGTGATTTCTACGTCTCCCAAGGTCAACGAGCCCCTCACCAAGGGACAGCGGGTGATCCTGGAGATCAGCCTGGGGAAGGAGCCCCCTCAGACCAGCGTTATGATCTCCGTCATCGGCCAGACGGAGGAGGATGCCCGGAATATGATTACCGGCCTTGGCCTCACCGTGGGAAGGGTGGAGGAGCTGCCCAACGGCGAGCAGCCGGAGGGCCGGGTCTGGTATCAGTCGGTGGCCGCCAATACGGAGGTGCCGCTGGGGACCGCCGTGGATATTTTCATCAGCCAGGGGCCGGATGAGTCGTCGGGAGACGACCCGGTGCCCCAGGCCACCAGAAGCTTCTATATTGACCTGCCCACGGACTATGGGGAGATCCTCCGGGTGGTGGTAGTGGACAGCCAGGAGAAAACTGTCTATGAAGGGGAGTATAATGTGAACCTGGACGCGTCCACAGAGGAGATCACCGTGACAGGCACAGGACAGGAGACCTTTACCATCTATATCAACGGCCACTACTACTCCCGAATCCCCGTGAATTTTGAGGGGTGACATGGAGGGAATCATCTTAAAAGCCCTGAGCGGCTTCTACTACGTGGACGACGGACAGGGAGTCACCCCCTGCCGGGGGCGGGGGAAGCTCCGCCACGCGAAGATCACTCCCCTGGTGGGGGACCGGGTGACCTTCACGCCTCTGCCCGGCGGACAGGGGGCCCTGGACGAGGTTCTGCCCCGAAAAAATCAGTTTCACCGGCCGGCGGTGGCGAATATCGATCAGCTGGTGATCATCGCGTCTCAGGCCATTCCCGTGACAGACCCCTTTCTCATCGACCGGGTGACCGCCATTGCGGAGGGCTGCGGCTGTGAGAGCGTGATCTGTGTGAACAAGTGCGACCTGGACTCGGGGGACGGCTTGGCGGAAATCTATCGGAAGGCGGGGTTCCCCACCGTCCAGGTGAGCGCAGAGACGGGGGAGGGGCTGGAGCAGCTGCGGGCGCTGATTGCTGGAAAGGTTTCTGCCTTTACAGGGAATTCCGGCGTGGGCAAGTCCAGCATCCTCAACGCCCTGGAGCCGGGCATCGCCCTGGAGACGGGGGAGGTGAGCGAGAAGCTGGGTCGCGGCCGTCACACCACCCGGCATGTGGAGCTCATCCGCCTGCCTCAGGGGGCGCTGGTGGCTGACACCCCTGGCTTTTCCTCCTTTGACTTCGACCGGGAGGAGCTGTGCCGGAAGGAGGAGCTGGCCTCCCGCTTCCGGGAGTTTGCCCCCTATGTGGGCAAGTGCCAGTTCTTGGACTGCGCCCATGTAAAGGAGAAGGGCTGCGCTGTCCGGGCGGCGGTGGAGGTGGGGGAGAGCTCCCCCAGCCGGTATGAGCGCTACCGCCGCCTCT